>JBDKVB010000131.1 GCA_039679385.1 Armatimonadia bacterium
CCCGTCCCGCGAGAGGTCGAGGTTGAAGACGCTGCGGTTCGCGTCATACAGTCGTGTGGCCTCCTGCCACCCCAGATAGTAGAGGCCGCCGAACCTGTCGAAGGTGGGCTTGGAGTTGCCGCCCTTCACCACGAAGGGCTTCTCCTCGCCGAGGCTCCAGGTTCTGCCGTCGGGGCTGGTGGTGAAGTGGTAGTTGCCGGCGTCATTGCGGCAGATAGCCATCCAGGTACCGTCGGGCAGGCGGTTCACCGAGGGCTCGCTCAGTTGCTGTGACTGCGGCTCATTGAAGTGCCCGAGCACCTCGAAGGTGCACAGGTCGTCGTGTACCAGCGCCAGCGCGTTCTGCTTGCCCGGCCAGTTGTTGATCGCGACATTGCGGCGGCCCTCGAACTCCTTGAAGGCGTCGAAGAGGTAGAGCCCGTACTTGAGCGCGGGCTTGCCGAACCCCTGGGCTGCCGCATCCGCGTGGAAGTACTGCGGCTGCATATCGAAGGTGCCCGACGCGGTCTGCAGCTTGCACTTGCCGAGACCGTCGGAGAAGCGCCCGGAGGGGAGGTCAAAGTCGCGGTACCACGTCTGTGCCTCGCGGGAGTCGCCGTCCTCACTGGCGAAGTAACAGCGCAAGGTCGTGGCATCTTTCTGGAGGATACGCGGGACGAAGCAGGCCCCAGGAGGTAGCGTCACGTTCGCGAAGGCCTGCTCGGACTTCGCCAGCGGGATCGTCTCTTCCACTACCAACGTCTTCAGGTTGACTACGGTCAGCACGCAGTACATCAGTCGCCCCGCGCCGTGGCCGGGCTGCACGTCGTTGTCGTGCTCGACGATATAGGCGCGATCGCCGACGCAGACGAACTCCGCGTCATGCGCCCCCTTCACCTGCGGCGCACTCACCTTGGTCAGCCGCTCCATCACGCGGTTGCCGGCGGCCACCGGGTCCCAAGAATCCGGCACCAGGGTCGGGCTGTTGGTCTCTATGTCCACTCTTGCACACCTCTTTCGGCTAGTCGTGGCCGGACCTTCCCGGAGCGCCAACCATCTCGACGCCGCCTACGGGACAGGGCCAGGTGAGGAAGGTCGTCGCGGCTAGATGGGTGAACCACTGCCTTGGCCAGGTTCGACCTGCAGAGCATACTACCTCCCGTCCGCACACAGAGGGCGGTGCGTCCGTTAGGGTGCCGACTCCGCGGACCCATCCACGGCCGCCCAGAACACAAGGGCAAGGAGACGAAGGGTATGAGACTCTCCTGTCGCAGGTTGTTGGGCGTACTACTCCCCGTTCTCGTCTGGACCGGCACGACCCAGGCCGAGGAAGCAACGCCGCAAGGCGACCTGGCACTTCCGTTACAGGCTGTTGTCTTCGGGCCCTTCACCCGAGAGGCCGGCGTGCCCGCAGCCGAAGTCCTGTCCCGTGTGCCGGAGACGCTGGTCATCGGTGCCCAGAGCGCGACGGGACGCACCGCCAACTTCGACGCCCGTCGTTGCCTCGACTGCGCACCCTTCTGCGGTACTCCCGTCGGCAACACCGCCTGGGTCTACCTCGCCTTCACTGCGAAGGCGGCCAGCCCGACGACTTTCGGGTTCGGTGCGGACTGGTGGTATGAGGCCTACCTCGACGGCAAACTGATCTCGGAGACGCTCAGTCGCGGCGACCGAGGGAATGAGGCCTGGCCGCCGAGCATCCATGACTTCGCGGCAACCGTTCAGTTGACTGCGGGGCAGCATGTGCTCGCTGTGCGGATGCTGCGTGGCACAGGTTCGGCGTCGCTGGCCGTCGGCGGACCGCTGGACCTCAAGAACCCGGCAATCCGCAAGGCGCCTGCGCCTGCTCAGCCGGCTTTCAGCACCGTCACTCAAGCCGGATACCGCGAGGGACCGCCGGCCGACAAGAAGTGGCGTCTCCTCTGGAACGAGGAGTTCGAGGGCACCGCGCTGGACACCGTGAAGTGGAACGTCCAGCCGCAGGGCGCCTGGGACTGGCCCGGGATCAAGACCAGTCCCTGCCCGGAGAACCTCTATCTGGACGGTCACGGCGCCCTCGTGCTTCAGTTGACGCGTGACCCCGACGGCACCGTTCGTCATTTCGGCAGCATCAACAGCCGCTTCGAGAAGGCCTATGGCTACATCGAGACGCGCGTGCAGTTCTCGCGCCAGCCCGGTTGGTGGACCGCCGTCTGGATGGCCGGCTACCCCTATGACTGCGGCACCGACTGCTTTGTGAACTCCCAGGAGTTCGACATCTTCGAGGACTTCTACAAGCCGAAGCTGCAAAACGACATCAGCCACTGCTACCACTGCGCCGTGAAGCTGACCCGCCTCCCCGATGACCAGGGCAATGCCAAGGGTGTCGGCGAGGGATTGATGCTCTCCAGTACCCGGCTCGCCCGCACCTCGAGCGGCCGCAAGGTGGTCATGGAGAACTACGACGGGTGGCATACGGTCGGCTTCCAGTGGACGCCGCTCGAGCACATCTTCTACGTCGACGGCCAGGAGACACTTCGGCAGACCTACCGCGAGGTCCCGGTCACGAACGTGCCGCAGAAGATCTGGATCAGCGGGTGCCTCAGGACCCCGAAGAGCAAGGACGACAAGCCCTTCTACGGCCGCCTCGAAGATGCGCAGCTTCCCGATCGTCTGGTCGTGGACTACGTCCGCGTCTACGAGGAAGACCCCGACCATACTCCACCACAGGTCACGCTCACCCCTAAGGGGCCCGGTCCCTTCAAGGAAGGCGAGCCGGTGACCTTCGACGTCTCGGCCACGGCCTCGGCAGGCAAGGTGGACTCGATCCTGCTGTTCTCGATGGGCCGGCTTCGCGCCGAGCAGAAGGTCGAGGCTGCCCGTGCGCAGGTTACCTTCACGGTCAGCAACCTGTTCGCCGGGGCGACCAACACGATCATCGCCATGGCGCGCGACGACTCCGGCCTGGTGGGCCAGTCTGCCCCGCTGCGCATGGAGCTCATGACCGGGAAGGAGTTCACCGGGACGCCCTGGCAGGGCAAGCCGCAGGCAATCCCGGGTACGGTTCAGGGCGGCGGCTACGATGAAGGCGGCAATGGCGTCGCCTTCCGCAGCACTGTGCTCGGTCCCAGTGACGCCCGTCTCGAGTTCCGCAAGACCGAACTCGGGGCGCTGCCTGAGGCGGTCGAGGTCGGCTGTGACCGCGCGCAGTGGGTCTGCTACGAGGTCGAGGTGGCGGCAGCCGGCCAGTATGAGGCTGAGCTCTTCATGAACCGGCCGGACTACTCGACCAAGAGTCGCAGCCCCGAGGACAAGACCCCTGACGGCACCATCCGCATGAGCCTTGCGCAGAACGGCATTCCTGGCAAGCCTCTGCTCGAGTGGAAGCTCCCGGCCGCGTGGAACTCCGGCACGGGCTGGCGGACGCCGCAGAAGTCGCTCGGCAAACAGACCGTCCAGCTTCCCGCCGGTCGACACAAGCTCATCGTCTCCGTCGAGGGGATCAACATCCCGTCCACCTTCTTCTGCAAGCTAGTGTTCAGCCCGGTGGCACCGCCCGGCGGATAGCGGCCAAAGCAACGACAGAGAGGCTAGTCACCCCCTTCCCAAAGGAAGGGGGTGAGTGATCGGTTGACCTCTCTCGGAGGGACACGGAGGCTCTGCGATGCGCCACGCACTGGCTCTTCCCGCACTTCTTCTCCTTGCGCTGCACACCGCCGGGAGCGCCGCGCCGACGATCGCGATCGGTCGGGAGTCCCCGGCACTGCGGTTCGGCGCACAGGAGCTTTCGGAGGCCCTCGCCGGAGCGCAGATAACCGTCGGCACAGAGGGTGACGTCGTAGCCCTTGTTGACCCCGCTGCCCTTGGAGGGCAGGCCGAGGCCTTCGCAATCTCCCGTGAAGGTGACCGGATAGTCGTTCGCGGCGATGAGACGGGGGCGATGTTCGGGCTGATCGACGTCGCTGAGACGGTGACGCTCGGAGGCCTGAAGGCGGTGCAGCCAAAGCGTGCCCGGCCCTTCTTGCCCATGCGGGGCATCAAGTGGAACTTGCCTCTGGGCGGCGATCTGTACTCGGGCACGTCGGGAGGCCGACCGGGCGAGTGGCTCTGGGACCGCTCCTTCTGGGAGCAGTTCCTGGAGATGATGGCGCGCAACCGGTATAACGTTCTGACGCTCTGGAACGGCTGCCCCTACAACCACCTCGTGCACCTCGACGACATCCCGGGCGCCAGCGACCTGTCCTACGAGCAGATTGAGGCCAACATCCAGTTCTTCCGCTGGGCGATGCGGCGTGCCCGCGAGCTCGGCATCCAGACGCAGTTGATCACCTGGAACATCCACGTGCCGGCGAGCTTTGCGAAGGCCCAGGGGATTGCGGCTGCGGCTGTCGACACTCCGCAAGTACGCGCATACCTGCGCCGGGCCGTGTGTGCCCTTGTCGACACCTATCCCGACCTTGCCGCGCTCGGGACGTGCCCCGGCGAACAGATGCCGATGCTCGCCCGGGAGAAGCAGGACTGGATCGCCGACACCTACCTCGCGGGGCTGCGCCAGGCTTCACGGCGAGTGCCCTTCTTCCTGCGCTACTGGCAGGGCGACCCCGTTGCGACCGCCGACATGCTGGACCGCGAGAAGTGGCCGCAGCCGGTCTACCTCGAGGTCAAGTTCAACGGCGAGCACATGTACTCTTCGCCACGTCACCACGTGCAGGACCAACGCTGGCTCGACCTGGCGGACAACCGCTGGCAGGTCTTCTGGCACTTCCGCAACGACTGCCTCTTCCGCGTGAAGTGGGGAGACCCGGAGTTCGTTCGGGAGGCCGTGCGCAACTGTGCAGGCTCCTACGCGTGCGGGCTCTTCTGGGGCTCAGAGGGGCTCAAACCGGGTGCCGACTCGTACCATCGACCGTCCTCCGACGCCTTCGGCAAGTACCCCTGGGAGTTCGAGCGCAAGGCCGAGATGTACCGCCTCTGGGGCCGTCTCGGCTACGACCCGGAGACGCGGGACGACGTGCTGTTCCTCTCCTACCGGCGCTTCGGTCCGGCGGCCAGGGATGCCGTGCGAGCCCTCGCGCAGGCCAGTCGCGTTGTGCCCCTCACCACCTCCTTCCACTGGAACTACATGAACGGCGACTGGCAACCCGAGTTCAACACCGGGGCCTGGAACACCAGTTACGAGATGGCGATCCGCAGCTTCCGGGATCAGCAGAAGTTCCACTCCGTGAAGGAGTTCATCTTCAACGACACCATCGAGCCCGCGCTGTGCAACATCCCGGACTTCGTCGCGCTACAGGCGACGGGACAGCAACTGGCCGCCGGTCGACTCTCCCCACGAGACGCCGCGCAGCAGATCCTTGACGCGGCTGAGGCCGGCGAGGCGGCGATCACACAAGCCCGGCGAAAACTGCCGGGGCCAGACCCCGACTTCGCCTGCCTCGAAGGCGATGTGCGTCTCTGTGCGGAACTCGGCCGCTACTACGGGAAGAAGATCCTGGCCGCGAACGCTCTGGCACGGGCGCTTATCCTCGGCGACGAGGCTGCCCGTCCGGAGGCCGTCCGGTTGCTTGAGGAGTGTGCCTCGCACTGGAACAAGCTGGTCGCCCTCGGTGCAGAGCAGTACCCGACCACCGGCTGGCGCGAGCAGATTCCCGAGGTGCAGGCCGACATCGCCTACGCTCGTACGGCGCAGCCACTGCCGAAGGTCGTGACGACCTGGCAGGTCGCTGCGGTCGCTCCCGGGATGGCGCTGCCGCAGGATGCAGCACGCCTTGCCTGGCGCGAACTCCGTGTGGAGTCCTTCGTTGAGCGGGGCGAAGGGAAGGGACTCGGCGCGTGGCTGAACAGGCTGAATAGCGCGCTTGGCACAGCCGACCTGAGGCAGGCGACCGGGATGGCCGACACGACGGTCTTCGCGGTCCGAAGGAGCTTCGCCGTAGCACAGGCCGGTGTCGCCGACATTGTCGTGCAGACGCCCTACCCCGCGTCGCTGTGGGTCAACGGAAAGGCGAAGGGATCGCAGAAAAGCGCATACCTGAGCGTCCCCGTCGAGGAGGGTACGACTGAGCTTCTTGCCGAGGTGACCGTGCCACGGGAGGCGCTCACAGTACCCTTCGACGCGGACCTGTCGGTGCTGCCGGTGACGAAGGTCATCGCTCGTCTTGAGTGCGAGCAGGCCGAGGTGATCCAGGCGCCGATGGTGACCCTGAAGTCAAGCGCCTGCTCCGGCGGCGCCTGTGTGCACGTTCCTGAGGAGGCCGGACGAGGTGACGATGCGGCCGGAAAGCCGATCGACCACGGACGAATGGCCTTCAGCTTCACGACACCGGACGCCGGTACCTACGACGTCTGGGTTCGCGTTCTCTGGCCGGCGACGACCGCCAACTCCTACTTCCTGCAGGTCGATGACGGCGAGGCCGTCGTGCTCGGCCAGGACGAGGCCTTCGGCCGCTGGCACTGGGTGAAGGCCGCCCGGGCCTATCCCCTGACGGCGGGCAAGCACACCTTGCTGCTGCGCACCCGGGAGACGGACACGCGGGCCGACGTCGTGGTGATCGCTCCCGCGAAGTGAGCTTTCGGGCAACCTTCGTACTCTCTGCCGTCGCACAGTTCACAGACCGAGACCAGGATATCAGGGAGGTTCGCGATGCACTGTTTCGGCGACGATGAGATGGCCCTCCTGCGCCAGGTGGTGGAAAGCCAGCAGCTCTGGCGCGGCACCGGCGACAGTATCGTGTCGCAGTTCGAGGACGCCTTCGCCGCACACCTGGGCAGTCGCTACGTACTTGCGCTCAGTTCGGGGACCTGCGCCGACGAGACTGCCCTGGCCGGACTTGGCCTGCAACCGGGAGATGAGGTGATATGCCCGGCGACGGCGCCGATCTTCGTGTCGCTGCCGGTGGTCTCGATCGGCTGCGTCCCTGTGTTCGCCGAGGTGGACCCGCGCACTCTCATCCTCTCGCCCGAGGGCATTGAGGAGCGGGTTACTCCTCGCACACGGGCTGTGATGGTGGTGCACCTCTATGGACAGCCCGCGCCGATGGACGAGATCCTGTCGGTCGCACGGCGGCATGGCCTGAAAGTGGTGGAGGATTGCGCGCAGGCTTACGACTGCACCTACAAGGGCCGCACCGTGGGCACCCTGGGCGATGTAGCCTGCTTCAGTCTCCAGCAGTCCAAACACATCACCTCGGGCGAGGGCGGCATCGTCGTTACGCAGGACCCGAAGATCTACCAGCGCGCCGCTCTGTACTCCAACTGCGGCATGCCCTGGTACCGCTATGGTCTGCAGGCGCCGGCAGCCGAGCCCGTCGCCGGAATGCGCACGCGCGGGCACTTCGCCTTCGGGCACAACTACCGCATGAGTGAACTGCAGGGCGCCGTGGCGCTGGCGCAACTGGCGAAGATCGGGACCTTCAACGCTCGCCGTCGCGAGCTGGTCGCCATCATGGAGGAGGAACTGCGCGAGGTGCCCGAGGTAGAGCTGGCATACGCGTACCCGGAGACTGAACCCAACTACTGGGCCTACCCGGTGCGCGTGCCTTCGGGCCTGGGGACCTACGCCGAGATCAACTATCTTGAGGTGGTCTTCCAGCAGATGCAGCGCTCGCGGCAGACCTCCGTGGGTGTGCCACTGCCGGACTACGTGCGCTATGAGCCGGGGGCCTGCCCGGTGGCCGAAGCAGCGGCTCAACGCATGTGGCCCACGCTGGTGCACCACGCCACTGAGCCCGAGGCGATTCGCCAGGCAGCCCGTACAATCAGGGAACGCGTCAGCCGGGCACCGGCCCAGCACTGAAGCACGACGCAGGAGCACGAGCACCATGAATCCCCGCGAACGCCTTGAGGCCGCGCTGGCCCATCGTGAGTCTGACCGCATTCCCGTGGACCTCGGCGCCTCGGAGTCTTCCGGCATCCACGGGGTCGCGTACAACAAGCTCAAGGCGCAGCTCGGTCTGACGGGCGGTCGGACGCGGATATACGATCTCTCACAGATGATCGCCAAGGTCGAGCCGGAGGTGCTCGACCGCGTCGGCGCCGATGCTGTGCCCCTGCTCATCGAACCCCGGGAATGGAAGCCGTGGATGCTCCCAGACGGCAGTGCCTGCGAAGTCCCGGCCGGGGCGAACCTGCGTCACACGGCGGCAGGAGGTGCGGAACTGCTGGCCGACGACGGAACCGTCGTCGCCGTATGCCCCGCCAGTTCCCTCTACTTCGACACCTGCTATCATGCCCTGGAGAGGGCCGTCTCGCCTGCCGATATCGAAGCTGGGGTGGCGCACCTGCGAAGCTTCGACTGGCCCTCCTACAACGACGAGGACTACGAGGACCTGGCGCGCAAAGCCAGGCGTCTGTATGAGACCACCGACCGCGCTCTCGTCGGGAATCTGTGGGTGCATGTGCTCGCAGCGGGCCAGATTCTGCGCGGCTTTGGGAGCTTCATGGTGGACCTCGTGGCCGACAAGCCCCTGGCACATGCGCTCATGGGGCGACTGGTGGAGGGGTACGAGGAGCGCGTCCGCCGCTATGTTGAGGCCGTCGGGCCATACTGCAGTGTGATCCAGGTCAACGACGACCTCGGCACCCAGACCGGGCTGCAGGTTTCGCCGGCGACTTACCGCGAGATGATCAAGCCGTATCACGCTCGCCTCTGGGGCCAGATCAAGCAGCTCAGCGGCAAGCCCCTGCTGCTCCATTCCTGCGGCTCCATCTACGACGTCATCCCGGACCTCCTGGAGATCGGCGTGGATGCCATCAACCCGGTTCAGATCGCGGCGGCCAAGATGGACAGTGCGCTTCTCAAACGCGAGTTCGGGCGCGACCTTGCCTTCTGGGGCGGAGGCTGCGACACCCAGAACGTGCTCGAGCGAGGCACCCCGCAGCAGGTTCGCGAGGAGGTTCGCTGTCGCTGCTATGACCTTGCGCCCGGTGGCGGATTCGTCTTCTGCCAGGTCCACAACATCCAGCCCCGTGTGCCGGTCGGGAACATCCTGGCCATGTACGAGGCAGCGGCTGAGCTTGGCTAGGGAAGTGGCAGGAAGGGCGGCACAGACGACACGGGGCAGCTCCTGACCTGAGCGCCGCCCTTACCTTCCAAACAGACGCGGGGTGTATGCCCTGCCGGAGGAGCACCATGCACCAGTACTGGAAGCCCGCAGGCGAGTTCTATGTTGGCGACTGCATGCCGTTCTACCACAACGGCGTCTTTCACCTCTTCTGGCTGCTGGATGAGCAGCACCACAAGAAGGGCGATGGCCTGGGCTACCACCAGTGGGCGCACCACTCCACGCGCGATCTGGTTCACTGGGAGGAGCACCCGCTGGCAGTGCCGATCACCGCGGACTTCGAGGCCTCCATCTGTACCGGAACGGCCTTCTGGCATGATGGCCTGTACTACGCCTTCTATGCCACGCGGATGCGCAACCGTGACCAGCACGTCTGCGTCGCCACGAGCGAGGACGGCATCCACTTCACCAAGTCCGACCGCAATCCGCTGGCCTCGCCTCCGCCGGGGTACTCGCCCAAGGACTACCGTGACCCCTTCGTCTTTCGCGCTGCTGACGGCGTCTTCCATATGATCGTGAGCAGCCAACTCGAGCAGTACCCGATCGCCAAGCGCGGCGGCTGCCTCGCGCACCTCACCTCGAAGGACCTGTGGAACTGGGAGTCGCAGGAGCCCTTCCTGATTCCCGACCACCTTGGCGTACCCGAGTGCGCGGACTACTTCGAGTGGAAGGGCTGGTATTACCTGATCTTCGGCAACTGGGTGATGACCCGCTACCGCAGATCACGCCAGCCCTTCGGGCCCTGGGAGGCGCCGCCCTGTGATGTGTTTGAGGGCCCGCAGGGCGCGGTGATGAAGACGGCGCCCTTTGGTGACAACCGCCGAATCGGCGTCGTCCACCTGCTCTCGGCCGACGAGGCCTATAGTGAGAACGCTCGGGTCTGGGGCGGCAACGCGGCCTTCCGAGAGATTGTGCAACGGAAGGATGGGACTCTGGGGATGAAGTTCCCGGCGGAGATGACCCCACGCGGCAGGCGACTGGACGTCCCAGGGTCACAGACGATACAGGCAATCTCAGGGCTCGGGCTGCACTCACTCGGGTCAAGGCCCAAGGACCTGCGGATCACTGCGAGGGTCACGCCCCTGCAGCCGACCATCGCCTATGGCGTGACGGTGCGTGCTTCGGGCGACTACTCGCAGGGCTACGAGGTGCGGGTGTCGCCGTCGCAGAAGACGCTGGAGGTCCGGAAGCCACTTGCGGGCCCCTTCCCCGCTCCCTCACCGAACGCGATCTATGCCGTCGAGGACCTCGACGCCCCAGTCACTCTGGAGATCGTCTGCCAGGGGGATGTGCTGGACATCTGCCTCAACGACGACCGCTGCCTGGCGGCGCGGGTGCCCCAGGTGGGTCCTGATGAACTGATCCTGTTCTGCCAGAACGGTTCGGTGCGGTTCGACGAGGTGACGGTGGAGGCGCTGTGAGCCGGGGACGGTCTCGGACGAACCCCTTCACGGTCATGGCCCTACACATGCCCGGAAGCCACGACCTGTGCAGGTGTCCGGCGGGTAGTAACTGAACCGGTTCGTGCAGCGTGTGGGCTCGGGGCCGCTGAACCACGACCCGCCGCGCAGCGACTTCCTGAGACCGTCCGGCGGGCCGGCCGGGTCGTCCACCGGCGAGTGCGCATAGTAGTCCGTCGCGTGCCAGTCGGCGCACCACTCCCACACGTTCCCCAACATGTCGTACAGGCCCCAGGCATTGGGCGGGAACATCCCGACGGCTGACACGACCGCGACCCCGTCGTCCGTAGCGAAGGCGTCGAACTCCGACCACTTCGCCTTCGCGGTGATGTCTGCGACGTTCGCGTACTTCCCCGCGTCCTTCTCGCTGTCGCCCCAGGTGTAGCGCTTGGTGCCTCCGGCCCGACAGGCGTATTCCCACTGCGCTTCGGTGGGCAGCCGCACACCGGCCCAGTCACAGTAGGCCTTCACGTCATCCCAGGAGACGTTCGCCACGGGCATCTTGTCGGCATCGACCGTCAGGCCCCGGTAGTCCCCGCTGTTGTGCCTGGGTCGGAAGCGCCGGTACTGCTCGTTCGTTACCTCGTGGCGGTACATCCAGAAGCCCTTCGTGATCCTCACCAGATGCACCGGCTGCTCGTCCTGGTAGAACTCCTTGTGCTTCGGGTCAACCTGCTCCGGAGGCGTCCCCATGCGGAACTCCCCGGTAGGGATCCACGCCATCTCGGCGCCGTCGCGAGGGTTCACCACGAAGCGCCCGGGATACGCGCGGTCGTCACTGCCCCAGCCGAGGGTAGTGGGTCTCACTCCGGCGGCGAACTGAGGCCCGTCGTGGCCCAGGTGCGAAGTGATGGTCGGCGGCTGCGCGGGACTGGGGCTGTCCGCGGCGACCCCGGTCGCACAGGCCAGGACAAGACTGCAGAGGGCAGCAAGGAAGGGTCTCACTGTACGCGCCTCCGTCCGATGCATCAAGCGTCTACGCATCAAGTCACCAGGCTCCCGTCGTCCTTCACTTCGCCGTCGAGACCGCTGGTCCTGTGTGCCCTCAGAGAAGGCGACAGAAGGAGGCGGCGAGCCGAAGGCGGAACACTCGCTAC
>JBDKVB010000132.1 GCA_039679385.1 Armatimonadia bacterium
CCCCTCAATGAAATGGCCTGTCAAGAGGGCGGGGCGAGCGGGTGTGTCCCTAGCCGTGAGACGTGCGTCCATCGCCGTTGGCCATGTGTATACATGGCCACGGATTTGCGGTTACGCCTTTGGCGGCCGGTGTCCGCAATCTACCCTGGGCGGGTTGCGGTCTGCCCTCGCCGTGCACTGTGCACCTGGCCTGCGCGTGTGGAGGCTTTCTCATCCCTCAATGGGTGCCGACGTCGCACAGGTTAACTTCGTAGACTGCCGGCTCCTAAACCTCTCCGGATCTCAGCGTCAGACAAGGGGAATGAGAGGACACCGGCAAACCGAAGTTCACGCGAAAGGGCCAGTCGAGCACAGCTCTGTCGTCCGGCTCAGGCAGCCCTAGTCTGGCTCAGGCAGCCGTTGCTTGGGACTGTTGCAGCCGCCGGTAGGCGTAGTACACGTCTTTGACAATTTCGCGGGCCGCCGCGATCTTCGCCGCGTTGGCCCCGTGACGGCTTTTGACCCGCAGGTACACCTCCTTGGCGCGGCTGGGGTGCCTGCTGTGAACCGTGGCCTGGGCGCACATCACCGCCCAGTAGCGCAGGTGTTTGTTGCAGCGTTGGGGCAGCCGCCCGGTGCGCGACTTCTCGCCGCTTTGCTGCACCGAAGGGGCCAGGCCGGAGTAGCTGAGGAGCTGTTTGACGCTGCTGAAACGCGCCAGGTCGCCCATCTCGGCCAGCATGCCCATCGTCGTGAGCAGGCCCTTGCCGGGCTGGGAGAGCAGCTCCTGGGCCAGCGGGTTGTGGTCGGCCAGGTGCTTGATCTGCTCGTCCACGGCCGCCGTGGCCTGGCGCACCTGCTGCAGCAAGGACACATAGAGGGCGCCGAGGAGGTTGTAGGGCGCCTCGACCGTCGCCAGCCACTGCCCCAGCTCCTCGGTGGCGTGGACGCCGCACAGGTTGGTGGCTGCGAGGAGCTTGCCGGCACGCGCCATCATCCCGCGCAGGAGGTTGCGCAGCATGGTGCCCATGCGCACCAGGGCCCAATGGGCGCGGGTCAGCTCGCGCAAACGCTGCACCTGGGGGTCGGCGAGATAGGCTTCGGGCAGGTAGTCATGGGCCAGGGCATCGAGCATCAGCAGGGCATCCCTCCGGTCGGTCTTGGCGCTGCGCGCCTGGGCCAGGCCACTGAGCTTCTGGGGGTCGACGAGATGGATCGCGCAGTCGAGTTGGCGCAGCCAGGTGCAGATCGCGGGCGTGCTGCGGGTGGCCTCGAGGGCGACGATCCAGGGGACTGGAAGGTCGCCGAGCAAGTTGGTGAAGGAGGCGCAGTCGGTGAGGATGCGCCCGACGACGGGCTGTTGACTGGAAGGATCAAGGTACGCGTATGTTGAAGTTGCCTGGTGCACATCAAAGGCGATGTGGGTCATGGTTTTTGGCCTGCCTTTCGTGGTGAAATGGGCGCGACACCCACTTCTTCGCCACCAGGCAGGCCATTTCATGTTAGCCTCTCCACGCGGTGGCGAGGGGGCAAAGGGCAACGGCAACAGATCACGGCAGAGGCCCCTCACCCCGGCCCTCTCCCGAGGGGAGAGGGAGCGAAGGGCAACGGCGGAAGGCCAAGACACCTCACTCCCCGGCTCCCTCTTTGCACGACTGGCGGTAACGGCTCACAGCTCTCGGAGGGGGCGAAAGGCAGAGGCGAGATGGGGATGAGGGACAGCAAGAGAGAGGGTGGAGGCGAGGCCCAAAAGGTTGTTTGCTTTTCCCGTAGACAGGGAACTTATTCATCGACTACTACGTCTTATAATATAAGTCGAGCAGGCGGGGCTGATCCCTCCCTACGGGCAGCCAAACGGACACTGGAAGGCCTCACCCTCCCTCCTTCCAAGCCGCGACTGCAGCCCCGCCTGATTTTTGTCTGCATAGCCCTACGGGCCTCTGAATCGACGTATTGGAGTGGTTCTACCAGAGGGTGGTTTGTGATGAAAACCTACCTTGCCTTCGCGACGATCGCACTTGTGGCCATCACGGCAACCGGCTGGGCTCAGCCCCAGGCCTTCGGGGGCATTCCAGGGACGCTGGGGACCCAGGGGACTGTGGGGGCTCAGGGCACTCTGGGGAACCAGGCGGTCGTAACGACCCCGCAGACTTGGGTGATGATCCCGATACAGCACGCTGACCCGGCGACTATTGCCATGCTCTTTGGAGGGTCTGTCATCTATGACATGACCGGCTCCGCAGGCGGCATGGGCGGCAATGGCAACAACGGCGGGTATGGCGGCGGCAACTATGGTTACGGTGGCTACGGCGGCCTCTATGGCGGCACCGGCGGTGTGAGCAACAACCGCCAGTTCGGCTCGAACCGTGGCAACAACAACAGCGGGTATAGCGAGAACTACGGGAGCAGCGGGTACGGCGGTCGCTCCTCGGGTTGGACTCGGGGCTCCGGCTACTAAGCCCGCGCAGGCTCGGGGCGGAGTTCGAGACCGACCTTCCAGCGAGAACCCATCCAGCGAAATGGCGAACATGTCATCGCCATCTCTCCCCAGCGTCGCCCGGTCCCTAGGGACCGGGCGACGTGTTTGTGGGCAGGTATTGGCGTAGCTTGCTCCGGACTGCCATGGCCGAGGTTTGCTGCGGGGTAGCCTCAAACGTCGACGAGGTCGATGTGGGCCAGGTCTGCCATGCCCAGTCCAAGACGTGCGCCGGTGAGCACGTGTCGGGCTGCCCCTGACTTCTCTATCGACTTCAACCCCAGTTCGGCCCGGCGCTTGTCCAGTATCTGCAGCCCTACGTAGTCGATGGCCACCGAATCGCGGGAGGCCAGGATTGCGTTGTAGGGCCAGGTCCACTGGGGCTGCGGACCCGGGCCGCCCTCAGCAATCGGCAGCAGGGCATCGGCAAGAACCAGGCGGGTCTTGGTGCGGATGTCGGGTAGCAGATTCACGTGGGCGGCAAAGGGATCGCAGGCGTTGGCATGGGCGTCCCAGGGGTTGTGGAAGGTCCCGTAGTGGTTCTTGAGGGCCAGCGTCATCCCCGCCATGCTATGGGTCTTGAGGATCGGGAGGTTGATGAGGGCCGTGCAGGTGGTCGTCACGAGCTTCGCCAGACGCCCGCGACAGGTGTGGATCGCGACGGGCTGCGGCTCCCAGTCCTTGTTCACGCCATAGCAGCGGACACCGGGTCCCCGGTTGATCTCGTAGCCGACCTTGGCCAGGTCACTGTCCGTGCGGTCCCAAACGATGATGTTGTCGGGCTTCACCTTCGCGAGCCTGCAGCCCTCGATGACGGCTGCTACGACCTGGGGGTGCGTGCTGGCGCCGATTCCGAAGAGGCAGTTGATCTTGAGGCCGACGACATCGTCGGGACGCAGGAACTCGGCCCAGGCTGCGGCAGGGGTGGACTTGCCGCTCAGCCCCATGACGGCGGCATGGACGGCCTCGGTCACCACGGGCTGATTGGGCTCGAGGTCAAGCGTGGCCTTCTGCCGGCGGGCACGCACGACTCGGGAACGGGGCTCCTCGGCAGCGGAGACCTCGGCGGCCCCCAGAGCAACCAGACCCGCTCCGGCTGTCATTGTTGTCCCCAGAAAGCTCCTGCGGCTGACCGGTCCTGCTGATCCTGTCATCGCGCTCACCTCGCCAACAGGTATGGCTGGTTCGGGTACAAGATTCGCAGCCTCAAGGCGTCTTCCTCCTCGGCGGCCGTCGGAGAGGGAGAGACAACGGCAACGCCACCTCACCCCCCGGCCTGTCTCTCCACGACACGGCAACGGCACCTCACCCCCTGCCTTCGGCATCCCCCTTGTATGATGCGCAAGGGCGTGGGAGGATGGGTCATTCCCCACGGTGTGTGGGGGAGCCCGTCTGCCCCCCTGCCCAGGGGGGCAGACGGCGCGCCGGCCAGACCGGATACCCCTGGGTCTTTGAGCCCGTTGGAGAGTTGGGTCGTCCGGCGCTACTTCCCACTGAGCCCGAACAGTTACCAGGGTGAACCCCGGATCTACAAGGTGGGGCCAGCGGAAAGGTGAAACTCATGTCCTGTGCCACCTTCGT
>JBDKVB010000133.1 GCA_039679385.1 Armatimonadia bacterium
CGCACGTCCCGTGTTGCTGGCAATCACCGCAGCAGGTGAATGAATGACGCGACGTATCCTCAACAGCCTCCTGTGGGCAACCGCGATCGTTGCCACAGGCTCTGTGCTCGTCCTGTATGACCCGGCCCTCATGGCCGCCTACCGAAGCATAGCGCCCAGATCGCAGTCGATAGAGACCCTTGCCAACTTCCTGACGGGGCTCTATGAACCGTATATGCTGCTTGTCTTTGCGGCGCTGTATGCCGTTGTCGTCCCTGTCTTGCGCTGGCGAAGGTTCGCGGTCCTGTTCGGTGCCATGCTGACGCAGGCGCTCCTTATCGACTTCCTCAAGCACGTCTTCAGCCGTGTGCGTCCCGACGGTGTTCCTGCGGGTGTGTTCCTCGGGCCGCAGTGGCACGAGTGGCAGCACTCCTTTCCCGGCGGCCATGCAGCAGCCGCCTTTGCGCTGGCCGCGATTATCGGTGCCTGGCACCCCCGCTTGCGATGGGCCGTGTACCTGTTTGCCTTCCTGGTTGCCCTGGCACGCATCCAGCTCAACCGCCATTACTTCGGCGACTGCTTCATCGGCGGCTGGCTCGGATACTGGGTCGCCCAGTGCTTCCTGACCTACGCCAAGCCAACCCTCCAGCCGGCCGCTGAAATGAGCCCTGCCTCTGTCGAGGCCCGTGTGGCCGAGAGCGACTGAGTTCGCTCCAGTTCACGAATCAGGTGATCTGTATGTCCGCGCTTCGTGCAGGCGCTGCTCGTGCCTGCATCACTCCGCCCTTGGGCACCCACCTCTGCGGCTTCTTCAGCGACCGCCTGGCGGAGGACGTCGGTGACGATCTGTTCGCCAAGGCCCTCGTCCTCGCCAACGACGACACCGCCATCGCGATCGTGGTGTGCGACCTGATCGCCGCCTACAAGCCGGACTTCGACCGCGCCAAGGCCAGGGCCCACGAGCTGACCGGCATCCCCGTCGAGAACATCTTCATGTCCTGCACCCATACCCATTACGGTCCGGCCTCGGTGCCCATTTTCGTGGTGCCGCGCGAGGACGCGTACATGGAGTGGGCGATGGACAAGGCCGGCGACGCCGTCAAGCTCGCCTACAACCGTCTTCGCCCCGCGAAGGTCGGCCACGCTTCCGGCCAGTGCCCGGAGGAGTGCCACAACCGACGCTGGCACATGAAGGACGGCTCGGTACAGATGAACCCGGGGTACCAGACTCCGGAGGCCCTGCGCCCGGCGGGTCCGACGGATCCTGAAGTCGGCGTGCTGGCGGTCCTCGACGAATCCTCCGCTCCGATCGCCGTCCTGGCCAACTACTCTCTGCACTACGTGGGCGGCCCCTACGGCCTCACTCTCTCGGCCGACTACTTCGGCGCCTTCGACCGCGCCCTTCAGCGCATGGCAGGAAGTCAGTTCGTGGGGATCATGATGAACGGCTGCTGCGGGGACATCAACAACTGCGACTTCACGCGCCCTGCTCCCACTTACCCGCATCCCTTCTACCAGGTGGAGCGCGTCGCGAACACAGTGGCCTCGCGCGCTTTCGGCGCCTGGCAGCAGATCCGTAAGTATGACTCCGCGCCGGTACTTGCCGCAGCCTCCGGGACCATGCCCTTCACCCGCCGCGAAGCCACACCGGAGGAGTTGGCCGCCGCTCGCAAGCTCTACGAGTCGAAGAACGACCCGAGCGATCACGAGTGGACTTACGCCAGAGAGATGGTGCTGGTGAGTGAGGAGCCGGTCACCCGCGACACGCCCATCAACAGCCTACGCGTGGGCGACCTGGGAATCACCGGTGTGCCGGGCGAGGTCTTCGTGGAGATCGGTCTCGCGATCAAGGAGGGGTCGCCCTTCGCCCGCACCTTCGTCGGGGAGCTGGCCAACGATTACGCCGGGTACATCCCAACCGACAAGGCCCTGCAGGAGGGCAGCTACGAGACCCGCCTCGCAAGGTCGGCCAAGGCGGCTCCCGGAACCCAGGGCGCGCTGATCGCCGCCTGCTTGGACAGCCTCAAGTCACTGGCCTGAGGCGATGGTCCTGGGGTGCTGCGGGGATACGAGATCACAGCATACAAGTACAGAGGGGCTGCGCCGATCCGCGAGACTGGCGCAGTCTCCTCATTTCCCGATGCAGAAGCTCGCGAAGATGCGGTCGATGATATCCTCACTGAGGGTGAGACCTACGATCTCCCCGAGGGCATCCAGTGCCTCGCGCAGGTCGGCGGCCACGTACTCCTCCGTCAGCCCGTCCTCGACCGCCTTCCGGGCAGCGAGTACCGCCCTCTGCGCCGCCTCCAGCGCGAGCTTGTGGCGGACGTTGGTGACCAGCGCTCCCTCGACGGCATGGGTCCGGCCGGCCCAGATCATCTCGCTGATGGCCGTGCGCAGATCGTCCAGCCCCTGGCCTGTATGCGCCGAGATCTCCACCACCGGCAGGTCCTTCACGGGACCCTCTTCCCCGTCTCCCCAGGCCCTCTGCACACTCTCCCAGGCCGCCGGTAAGTCACGCTTGTTCACCACCACCACCGTATGCCCGGAGGGTGCGTCACGCAGAAGCTCACGGTCGTCTGCCCCCAGGGCTTCCGAGCCGTCGAGCATCAGCAGGACCAACTCGGAGCCCTCCATCGCGGTCCGAGTCCTCTCCACCCCGGCGACTTCAACCACATCTTCGGTATCGCGCAGTCCTGCGGTATCCACGAGAACCACGGGCAAGCCATCGATGTTCACGCTGTCCTCAACCAGGTCGCGGGTGGTGCCCGGGATCGGCGTCACGATCACGCGCTCGTGCCCGAGGAGCGCATTCATCAGACTCGACTTACCCACATTGGGTCGGCCGACGATCGCCGTCCGCACCCCGTCGCGCAGGATCCGTCCGACCTGGGCCCCATCAATCAGCGCTCCAAGCCGGCGGGCGATCTCGTCGCACCTCTCCCCCGCTTGCGGCAGGGGCAGGAGTTCCAGGCCGTCCTCGGCGAAGTCGATGCCGGCCTCCAGGTTCACCATGATCTCCACGAGGGCGTCTCGCAGGGCCGTCACCTGCTCCGAGAGCCGCCCCTCCAACTGCGCGGCGGCGGCCCGTTGTGCCTCGGTCGTCCGCGCGTTGATCACGTCCAGCACCGCCTCCGCCTGGGCGAGGTCGATGCGGCCGAAGACGAAGGCACGCTTGGTGAACTCCCCAGGGTCAGCGAGTCGCGCCCCTCGCGACAGGACCAACTCGAGCGTGCGGCGAACCGGTACAACGCCACCGTGACAGTTGATCTCGACGACATCCTGGGTGGTGTAGGTGCGGGGCGCCCGCATGACGGTGAGGATGACCTCGTCCACGGTCTCCTCGCCGTCGACCACTCGCCCGTAGGCGGTGCTGAAGGTCCGCAGTGAGTAAGCGGTCTTCGTCGGGGTCGCGGGCACGAAGACGCCGTCGGCGATCTCAAGCGCACGCGGGCCGCTGAGGCGCACAATCCCGATCCCGCTCTGACCGGGCGGAGTCGAGACTGCCGCAATCGTATCTTCGAAGCTGTGCTGCTCCATCGCCAGGGGTCCTCCGCTGCAGGAGGCATCTAGCTGACCGCCTCATGCCGGACTCGATTATAGCACAGGCCGCAGGGCCCGGCCGCGCTCGACGTCGACAGGGCAGAACCTTCGCCACACCCTTGCGTTCAACCCGGTAACAGACGAGCTGAATGGGGGACGCGTGCTCGACTTGCGCACAGACGAGGAACTCATGGTAGCCGCACGAGGGGGCGACGACGAGGCCTTCGAAAGGCTGGCCCTGCGTCTACGCGCGGCGGTGTCGCGGTTCCTGCGGCATCTGGGTTGCAGCGAAGCGGCGGTGGAGGACATGACCCAGGAGACGCTCCTCAGGCTGTGGTCGGCCCGCGGCAGCTATGAGGAGCGTGCGGCCCTCCAGACCTATGTCTTCACCATCGCCCACAACCTCTGGCGCTCGCACCTGCGCCGTCTTTCGACGGCCCCGCCGCCGATGGGGCTGCCGTCCGACCCGGACGAACTGGATCGCCTGCTGCTTCGCCCTCCTCATGGTCCGCCCGGCCCTGAAGCACAGCTACTGGAACGCTACCGGGCCTTCCACCTGCGCCAGGCCATCGTTCGGCTGCCCTGGCGACAGCGCATCGTCTTCGTCCTTGCTCAGATGGAGGGGCTCCCCTACACACAGATCGCGTCGATGCTGGGGATCGCCGAGGGGACAGTCAAGTCCCGAATGCACCGCGCCCTTCGCTCGCTGCAGACCGAACTCGCACGCGAATTCCCCGAACTCTCGGGAACGGAGGAGTAACCATGGACTGCAAGACCGCCGCCGACCTTCTGGTCGCTTACGCCCGCTGCGAACTCAGCGCAGAGCAGACCGCTCAACTGGAGAAGCACCTGGCCGAGTGTCCGGCTTGCCGCTGGAGCGCCGAGGCCGCCCGCAAGACGGTGCAACTCCTTGCCCAGGCCGCAGAACCCGACACAGTCACGCTCGCCACTGAGCTCATGACAGAGGCCGTGAAGGCCGGAGCCAGCGACCTTCACCTCATCCCTCAGCGTGACTGGGTCGAGGTCATCCTCCGCGTTGACGGCGTCCTTCGGCCAATCCGTCAGCTACCACGGGCCTCTCACTCAGCCCTGGTCGGCCGCTTCCTGACGCTGTCCGAGCTGAACCCCTTCGAGTACCGGCGGGCGCAGTTCTCGCGGCTGCAGGTGCGCGTCGATGACCACGACTACCACCTGCGCGTGACGCTTCTGCCCACAGCCTGGGGACCTGCTCTGTCACTGCGCATCCTGCCCGAGCCGCTTGAGCTTGGCCTCCAAAGCCTGGGCTTCTCGCCTGCCAACCGCGACCTGATGCTCAAGTTGCTCCGCCAGCCCTGCGGTCTGGTTGTCGTATCCGGCCCCGCAGGCTCCGGCAAGACCACCACCCTCTACGCCTGCCTGCACGAGCTTGCGAACCCCTCCATCTCGATTCTCACGGTGGAGGAATCGGTCGCCTACATGCTCGAAGGGGTGAGGCAGATCGTCGTGGACTACGCCGCCGGATTCGGTCACGCCGCCGCCCTACGGGCCGCGATGCAGTCTGACCCCGATGTGATCATGGTCGACTTCCTCCGTGACCAGGCGACCGCCGCCGAAGCGGTGAACCTCGCCCTCTCGGGTCACCTGGTCCTCGCCGGACTGCACGCCCAGGACGCCCCTTCTGCTGTCCAGCGTCTCCTGGGTTTGGGCCTGGATCCGACGCTCGTGGCAGACAGCCTCATCGCGACCACCTGCCAGCGCTTGGTCCGACGGATCTGCACCGGCTGTCGTCGGGAGCAACCGACCTCCGCCGCTGACCAGGCTTTCCTTCGCGAGCAGGGCGTATCGGACATCCCGAAGGCCCTGCTAAGTGGGGCGGGCTGCGAGTCCTGTCGGGGAACGGGCTACCGTGGCCGCACTACTATCGCCGAGATACTGCCCATGACGCCCCAACTGATCGGCGCGATCGCCGACGGGAGCTACACGGCGGAAATCGGAGCTGCAGCGCTGCCCGAAACCATGGCGCACGATGGAGCGCAGAAAGCACTGGAGGCAGTCACGACAGTGGCCGAGGTCAGCCGGGTGACCCGCAGCCCATACCGGATCGGCTGAGTCGCAGCCAGGCAGTAAAACGCCCCGCCAAGTGCTCAGGCGGGGCGTATTGGTCCCAGTGAGAGACCGCGGTCAGCGTGCCCGCGCTCACTCGATACAGTACAGCTTTCCGTCCTGGCAGCCCACATACAGCCGCCCATCGGCAATCGCGGGGGAGGAGAAGGCTCTGCCGCCCAGCGCCACCTGCTTCAGAACGACGCCCGTGCGGGCGCTCATGAAGTACAAAACGCTGTTCTCAGCAGCCATATACAGCGTGTCGCCGGCACGGGCCAGCGCGCCATCGACCACGAGCCGACCCATCTTGTTCTCGAAGAGCTGCAGGCCGTCGGTGAGACGCAGACCACGCAGGACACCATCCGAGGTATACCCTTCCACGGTGAAGGCCCACAGCGTGCCCTGGTAGCTCGTAGTTCCCGCCAGCGTCGACTGGGCTCCCGGCTTGGGGATCCCCCAGGCCTTGGTCCCGTCCGCCGCGTTCCAGGCCGTTACGAACTCAGTCCCCGGCGGCGTCAAGGCGCTCAGGCTCATCAAGGGCACCAGCAGCTTGCCGTCGACGAGGCTCATGGGTGCGACAACCCGGCCGCTGAGCTTGGCAGTCCACACCACGGACCCATCGATCACCCTCCGTGCTGCGATCGTGCCGATCTCATCGCCGCAGAAGAGCGTGTCGCCCTGGACGGTCACAGGAGCGCTCACGCCGCCCAGGCCCTCGACGCGCCAGATCGTCTGACCTGTGGCCGGGTCAACGGCGCGCAGCGTTCCATCCATGCTGCCGAAAATCACTCGGTCGCCCACCGCGGTAGGCCCTGCCAGGACCGGGCGCAAGGTACGGTGCCGCCAGAGCATCTTGCCGGTCACCGCATCAAGCGCATGCACGAAGCAGTCGACGCTCCCGACGAACACTCGACCGGCGCTCACTTCAGCGCCCCCAACAATGGCCCCCGCGGTCGTGTACTTCCACACCACGGAACCCTCTGCGCGGTTCAGGGCGTAGAAGTCGCCATGCGAGGTGCCCACGTAGACCCGGTCGCCCACCACGATCGGCGAGCCATCGACACTTCCGCCCAGTTCCGTCGCCCAGACGACCACCCCCTTCGAGGGCCCGGCACTCGTAGCCAGCCCGCTGCGCTGCGCATCATGGCACACAGTCGGCCAATCGTCGCAGACGCCAATGGACAGCGTCCCGAGGAGCAGCAGAAGCGGGAAGGCCCTGATCATCTCGCACTCACCCTTCGGTTGCGTCGATTCCGGGCGACTGGTACGGCAGACGTCAAGCAACGCCGCCCGCTTCGGACGGCGTTGCCCAGGTCAGCGTCCGCTCCCGCTACCCGGCATACCACGCCGCCAGCCCTGGAGGGGCCCAACGGCGCCGCAGTAACCGCCCTGCACCAGGGAGACCAGGCAGACCGGATACCACCGGGTGCCCCAAGTCCTAGGCCGGGTCGGGCGGGAAGTCATCCAGAACCAGGATCGGGCCGGACAGAGTGACGGCACCGTTGTCGGGCATCACGATGGTAACGCTCACAGTACGCGGAGCACCATAGAGGTCCGGGTCCGGGGTGACCGTGAGGCTGGTGTATGTCCCGGCCGGCATGCCCTTGATTGTGAAGGCGCCATCAGGAGTAGTCGAGACGGCTTTCCGCTCCCCGGAGGAGGTGAGGACGGACACCGTGACGCCACCCAGCCCAAGGCTGGTCGCGCCGTCAATTGTCCTCCCCGTGATCGTGCCGCCTCGGACGGCGGTCGTGCCGCCTCCTCCACATCCTCCCAACACGGTTACGGACGCGACAACCAGGAGGGCGGCTGCTGCGACTGTCATGGCATAGCGGGCTCTGCGCATTAGGGACTCTCCCCTTCAATGGTGCGTTACGGCCGGCGGCAAGGGCATCAAGCCTGATCGCCCGCCCGGCGCGTGCCATCCGACTTCATGTTCCACGGCTAACGGCTTACGACTGCGCTGGTGACGACACTGACCTGCTGTCCGTCTTCACCAACTGCTTCCACGCGGACCAGGTAACGGCCGTTGGGCACCGGCGTTCCCGCCGTACTGCGCAGGTCCCAGCCAAGGCTGTTGGCGCCCTTGGTTGCGACCTGGCCGCTGCCCAGCGTGCGTATCACCCGACCGGCGATATTGGTGATGGTGACGGTTGTCTGGCAGTCCGCTGAGACATTATACGTGATTGCCAGTCCCTGGCCCACACCTCGCGCGGCCGCGCCACTGACGACAAGGCCTGCAGCGGACTTGGGCGACACTTCGAGCCTGAACCGGCGCTGCACCCCGGCATCCCCGCTCTCGAAGCTATACGAAGTGAGCGTCCGCGCATAGAGCCGCTTCCCGGTGCTAAGGTCCGTCAGGTACACGGCCAGACTCCCGGGCACCTTGCTCAGGTCCGGCAGGCTCAGCGCGATGCTGGTGTTCGGGATATCGCTGACAACCGAGAAGTCCCACGACTGCGTCGTCACTGCGCCCGCCTTGATGTCCTGCGACAGGTAGCGACCATCTGCAGCGGTCAGGTACACGTCTACGCTCTGAGGCGCCATCGGTGGGTTCTCGAACTGGACGCCCGCCGCCAGAGAAGGTCCAACACCCACAGTCGTTGTGACGTCCTGGCTGTCGGCAGCCTTCGCGACGATGGTTGCGCTCCAGCCCTTCACACCCAGGCTCAACTCCTGTGGTGCCGCCTGGGCGTCGGTGCTGCCCACCTGCGGCGGTGTCACATTGATCGTCGCCGGGTTGCCGTCGGTGCGCAGCCACACGCCCTCCCAGGGGTGGATCACCGTTCGGGCCACGTTCACCCCAGGCGTCGCAGCGATGAGAAGGTATCCTCGTGGCGCCGTTGCCTGATACACGTACCCGAAGGGACGGACGGAACCTGGCACGGCCGCGATGATGTTCGCGAAGGGCAGGGGTGAGTTGAACATGTTCGCAGTCATGTTCCACACCGGCCCCAGGTTGAGGCTGAAGGCGCGAGAGCTCCCGACCGGACGCCCACCGACCGAAAGATCAGCCTGCGGCAGATTCACGAAGTACCCGCGCCCAGGCCGCATAGCCAGGATCTCGGCGCCCTCGGTCGCTCCGGGCATCACGTAGCCCGGCACCGTGAGCGACGGATTCCAGCGAGCGACGGTCGTCGTACCGAACACCAGTGTCGGATCGTCGCTCTCAGGAGTGCACGGCAGGCCAAGGAAGTTCACGCCTACCGGGAAGGTATTCGCGTAGGCAATGTACGCGGTGAAGTCGACCCCCGTTGCGCTCGGCGGCACAGTGATGTTCTGCACCGACGGCGACATCTTGTACCCGGTCTTCACGACCTGCACCGGGAAGGTACCGGGTCGCACGTCAACGAGCGTGAACACGCCCAGATCATTCGTGGTAGCGGTCTGCGGGCCGGCAGTCACCGTGGCGCCCTGAACCCGGTTGCCGTCGTAGTCACGGACTGTCCCGACAATGGTGAACTTCTGCGCGATCCCATCGAAGCTGATACCCGTGACGTTTGCCCCGGGGACAGGGATCGTGACTACGGTCTTCTCGGGCTGGAAGTCGTAGTAGGGCATCGCCGGCCGCACCGTGTACTTGCCCGCGGGCACGCCGGCCAGGGTGTAGTTGCCCTGCGCGTCGGTGGTCACCGTTCGGAAGCCGTCGGAGACCGTCACCCCCGCAAGCCCGGTACCGTCTGCGGTGACTTGGCCGCTGATTGTATAGGTTCGGATGGTCGTCGTGAAGTCCTGGCCCGTAACGTCGGCGTTGGCGATCGTCACGCTCCGCTGCGGTGGAGTGAAGTCGGCCTCGGCCAGGCTCGGCACGATGCGATAGGCCCCCGCCTTCAGACCCGAGATGACGTAGTTGCCGTACCCGTCAGTCAGCCCGCTTCCGGCTGCCGCACCGCCCGGTTCATCCACATAGGCCGTCACGGTCACAGCCGGCACACCTTCATCAGGCGTCGCGGCCTGGGTGACACGCCCCGAGACCCGGTAGGTCGGCTCTGGCACGCAGGTGAACTGCCACTCAAAGCCGTCCCCGGCTGTGATGACCGGCGATTCGTCGCTGATCAGGTTCCCCAGAACGTCTCGCACCTTCACACGCACCGAGCAGGCCTGTCCATAGCCGAACGCCGCGTGCGCGACGCGGATCACGCCCGTCGCCGTATCATAGGTCAGATCCGGCGCCATTGCCTGCGTGCCGTTGAGGTAGACCTCCAGCGTGCTCCAGTCCACACCGGCCTTCGTGTCGACCAGGCGACAGCCGACGGTGGCGTCGAGCGCTTGGTTCGTCGCGCCGGGCGCGGGAAGGATGCTGGTCACTGCAGGCCCGGTCACGTCCGTGTCCGTATCGAAGCTCCAGGTGGCCTCGTTTGCGGGAGGATTGGTCGGGTTTGCTGCCCGGTCGGACACTTGGACCTTCATCTGTACTGTGCTGTTCCAGGACAGCGCACCGGGGCCAGTGCTCGGGTAGCGCACCGTGACCGCCAGGAGGTTCGCCGAGTCGATAGCGCACTCACTCGTCACCTCGACACCGCCGACGAAGATGTGCAGCGTGGACACATCGACGCCGGACACGTCATCGGTGATCGTGAAGGTGATCGGCGAGGTGATGAGAATGCCGGTGGCACCGATAGCCGGGCTCGCATTGGTGACCGAGGGCCCGGTGGTGTCGGGCACCACATTGAAGCTGTAGCTCCCGTCCACCAGATCGTGCGTCGGCGCCGACCGGTCCTTGCAGCTCACGTAGACCGTGGCCTGATCGTTCCACTTCAGGAAGCCCGCCGGCGGCGTCCAGGAGCAGTGCAGCTTGGCCGGCATATCGGCGGTGTTCTTGGTGAGCAGCCCAGTCAGGTCCTGAGTGGTCTGTGTCGTGTCTCGATGGGTGACGACGATCCGTGCCTGTAGGGTCGTCTCATCCACTCCGTCGCCGGTGTCCTCGACCGTGAAGGAGATCGGGCTATCCACCGCGGCTGGGGAGGCCGGTAGTGTGTTGCTCAGGAAGGGCGGCAAGCCGTCGACGATCTGGATGGCACTTGACTCGCAAGGGAAGCGGTCGGCGCCAAAGTTGTACCCCGGCGCTGCCGGGCCGGATGCCAGTCGCGCCTTCAGTTGGACGGTCCCCGGGACGGTCGGAACCACGGACGCTCCACCGGCCAGACAAGCACGCAGGTTGACCGCACCAGCGGGAGCAGCAGTCGACACATCACAGGCAACCAGCAGGTGCTTGACCGAACCCAGGGGCACCGAGTAGCCCAGCCCACCGAAGGTCGCGACACCGCTGCTAACCGAGGATGTGCGCAGCAGCGGCTCCCCGGCGTCGATCTGCTTGTTGTAGTTCTGGTCCTCGTACAGCTTCACGCTGGACAGCCGGGCGTCCGCATTCAGCCCGGCGTAGGTGTCGACGCTGATTGTCTGGATCGTTACGTCGTCTGTCGACAGGTTGGGATAGACCCCGTCGTTGTTGAGAGTGACCTCGAGCATCGGATAGCCGGTCGCGCCCTGGGGCACCTCACGGACCGACTTGCCGGCGTCTGGCGCAGGCACCAAGTCCTCCGAGGTGACGATGACTTCGGCCGGCTCAACATACACGTTCGCCGTCATCACCGCACCCGGGTTGCTGATGCTGGTGAGGCGAACGAAGGAGTCGGTCGGAGTCCCGCCCAGGACGTCCGTGTTGCCGCCGTTCGGCGCGCCATGGCTCCAGCTCGTGGGAGACTGCTGGCCGTTCCCCAGTAGGGCAGAGCGCTGAGTGAAACTCCGGTTTCCGACGCTTCCGGGGAAGGGGTCGCCGGCGGTATCCCCGGGTCCAGAATCGCGGCTGTTCGACTGCAACTCAATCCTGCCGTCAGCCTGCTCCGGCACGACGGTCAGCGCGCCCTCGTTCCGCTGGAAGCCGCCGATATCGCGCTCGTCGATATGCCAGATGTAGAGCCCAGGCGATGAGGTGTCGTTGAAGTAGGAGGCCCCGGTGGTACTCCGGTTCTCCAGCAGGAAGTACTCCTGCCAGCTCTCCGGATTCCGCAAGTCGTCCCAGGCCGGCTGTCCACCAGGGAAGCCCACCGGCGCTGTCGGGTTCTTGGTCGCGTAGACTGCCAGGGGGTGTGCCGGGAGCTTCATGATGCTCGGCAGGGCGACGGTGCCCTCGGTCCGGGCGATGCTCGCCGCTACCCGATCCGCCGTCACAGGGTCGGCCGTCGCCCAGGGCCCGTTCACGATGCCCGCGTGAAGCTTCGACCACGGATCAATGCGAACGCCGCGGGCGAAGAGGCTGTAGGGCCCCGCGCCATTGCACTCGAAGTTACCCGGCGACGGAACCGTGCCGAGGTTGACGTCGAAGTCCCTATCATACAGGCTCTCGCAGCCAAGGGCGTGTCCCAGTTCGTGAGCCGCGAGACGCATTCCGGCCTTGTCCGGCAGCACTGCCCACCAAGTGCCCCCGATCTGCTGCGCACACGGGATGATGGTAGCTGCCGCGTCGTTCTCCACGTCGCCGGTCGTGTCGGCCCCAGGATAGAGGACAAACACCGCGTCATAGCCCACAGTGGAGATGCCCTGGTCCGCCAGCACTCTCTCGACGTCCTGCCGCATGGCCGCTGCGCTGTGCCGGCCACCCAGGAAGACGTTCCCGTGGTTCGGGAAGTTGTGGTCGTACCCATCATGGTCGAAGGGTGCGGGGCGGTCGACCCGGTCCGCCGGATCCTCGACTGTGCCACCGATCTCATCCAACCAACCGTTCGGCTGCCGCAAGGTCAGCAACTGGTACGCGCTCTGCGTCGGATCGAACTTGTGGTCATGTGTGTAGTAGCACAGGCTCTTGAGGCGGTTACCCACGCTATAGCCGATGTACTTGCGGGTCGCCTCCACCCTACCCGCCACCGAGTTGTCGACGTCGGCAGAGGTGAACAGGGTGTCCGGCAGCGGCCCGCATCCAAGGAGCTGAGGCCGGAAGTTGGGGTTCATCGGCACGGTGATGGGGGCCGCGTCCGGGTCACCGATGCGGTTCGCCGCCCACGTAGATGTGCCGCCCTTGGCTGCCGGCAGAGCCACCGTAGCGCGCCAACTCTCGGGGGGCGCCGGAACGGCAGGTGCACTCGTGGGCACATAGGTGATCCACTGCGCTGGGTTCCCGAGGTCTCGGAACCGCCAGGTGTTCCCGCCGGGGTTGAGGATGGTGTGTCGCCGGTAGTCCCACTCGTCGCCCACCATCGCGGCGCCGTTGAAGTCGATCTGCACCGTCGCCGGATTGACGCCCGGTGCGACTGAGTCGCAGTCTTGGGTCTGCCAGACCGTCAGCGTCACTCCCGCGGTGGTTATGTCGGTCACCGGGGTGATGTCAGTCCGGAAGTAGAAGGTCAACCCGCTCGCTGAGAGGCTGGCGCGCACGATGGGCTGGTAGGGGTATCCCGTCATCGGGTCCGTCACCGTTGCCAGCGTCGGGCGCAGCATCGGAGTGCCGGGTTGCACGGCGTAGTAGCACTTCGTCGGGGGGTCCGTCGGGTTCGCCCACCGGTCGAGCGAGTGGTGGTCGGTGACCCACGCCTTGATGTCGGAGGTGGTTCCGCTGACATCAATCTGGCCGTGGGAGTTCTCGTTGAAGAAGCGGTTCACTGACAGGGGGTTCGCAAGGCTGAACACCAGGTTGTTCCATGCGGTCTGGAGCGCGCCGGCGGGCTGATAGGAGTCTCCCCCAGACCGCGGATGTTTGATGCTGGTCGTCGCGGTCGGCAGGCCCGTGGAATAGGCAGTCGAGTTGGCCAGCCCCGCCGGGACACCATTCACAAGCCTGCCACCGGGTGTGTCGGCAAAGTACTCATCGTCGTAGGGCAGGGGGTTGGCGAAGGTGCCACCGGTGTGGTACGCCGCGTTCGTCCCCATCGGGTAGATCAGGGGTGCCGTGAGCGGACCCGCATTGGCCGCGTAGAAGATATCGGTGTTCATGGAGTTGTCGCGAAGGCCGTCACCGTTCTCGTACGGGCACAGGTCGACCCAGTGCGGGAACTCGACCGCGACAACCATCACCGTCACTTGCTCAGCGTCGGCCGTATCCACAACGCCCGGGGGCGTGCTCAGTGCTGCGGGGACAATCATGAACCCGTGGTCTCGTGCCTGGTTCAGCAAGGCGAGGGCATCCTGCCGCAGATTGCCGTCGAGGAGACCAAAGAGCATCCCCTTGTAGCTTCGCCCGAGATCAGAGGTTGCACGGATCAGGCGTCCTCGGCCGTCGTACCGCACGGACTCCCCACCCACGCCACCGTTGCGCACCGTGTAGAAGTCGAGCCGCGCCCCCTCCGGGAGGTTCAGCGTATCGACCAGGCGCACGCCGGTCTTGCGCTCCTGCTCACGCACCCATCTCTCCGCCGTAGCGACCGAGACCGAGTAGCGTTCGGCGTAGACCTGCGCGGCTTCCCGCGAGGAGGCTCCGGTGGCAACCGGCACCATGGCGGCGCACACACACGCGACGCTCCCAAGCAGCAGGGATGTAGCCAGTGCCAGCCGCAACCTGGTGCGCGATCCCCGACACAGCTTCTCACCGTTCATCAGGCACGCCTCCCTACTGCTGAACACGGTTGCCTGGGCAACACAAGGCAGCGGTCCCTCCGACTGCGGGGCGTTCGAGGAACATATTGAGACAGGCCCGGTGGGCCTCTTTGTGGGTCCGCTCACCGGGCCTGTCATTGCCTACTGGATTGTCCTTCACCCAGGCCCTAGCGTGCGACCTGGAGCGTGACTAGCGTCTGCGTGGACTGACCATCCTCGCTCTGCGCGGTGATCTTCACCAGGTACCGACCGGACGGGACCTTCGTGCCGTTAGCGGCCTGCAGGTTCCACACCATCTGGCTCGCACCGGACGGAGCGACGCCATTCGAGGCCAGTGTCCGGATCGGGCGCCCGGCGATGTTCATCACCGAGACTTCCACGCTCGCGGGCTTGCTGAGCGAGTAGGTCACGACAGCTCCTGCACCCGTCTGGCGTGCCGAGGCGGCCGAGACGGTCAAACCGGCGTCGTTGCGCGCTGCGACCTCGAGCCGGAACCGCCGCACACCGGATTCATCCGTGGTGTATACGTACTGGTTCATGGTTCGCGCGTAGATACGCTTGCCAGTTGCTTCGTCGACCAGCGTCACCGTCTTGTCCGCGGGGATGCGGGACAGGTCAGGCAGCGACAGAGCAACCTGGCTACCACTCAGATCAGTCGTCACCACGAAGTTCCAGGTCTGCGTACCGGCGGCCGCCGATCGTACGTCGCAGGCCAGCCGCTCGCCGTCACTGTTGACGAAGTACAGGTCGACATAGGGCGAGACTGCCGGCGGGTTCGAGATCTCAAGGTCGGCATCCAGACTCTGCACCACACCGGCGACACTTGCTGTGTCGGCGCGGCCTTCGGCCGTCACCTGGATCGGCACCAGGTAGTCGCCGGCTTGCAGCTTCGGCGCTGCCGCTTCACCCGCCACGGCAGCGGTCGCCACCGGTGCGACCGCAACGCTCAGCTTTCCGGTCGACTTCATCCAGAAGCCGGCATTCGCGGGGATGCTAGTCTTGGCGCCTAGCGCCGAGATATCGGTGACCAGCTCGTAGCTGCCCGTCGACGCGTTGTACAGGAACCCGTAGTCCCGCACCGCGCCGCCGGAGGTGATGTTCAGGTTGCCCCACGGCAGAACCGAGGTGAAGGGGTTACCAGCCATGCTCCAGCCGCTCTCAACCTGCAGATAGAACACAGCCGTCGTATCTACCGGTTCGCCAGGGATGTTCAGGAACACGTTGGCCGCGCTGTTGTTGCGCATCCAGAAGCCGCGCCCAGGAAGTAGCTGGTACTGGGTCGGCAGGGGCAGCCCGGGGTTCCCGCGGATGTACTTGTCCACGCCACTGGCCGTCGGATCCCAACGTGCCACATCGACACCGGCCGGCACGTTCAGCGCGGGGTTGAGCTCGCGCGCCACAATCGGGAAGGCCACCATGCGCAGGCCGCTCGGCAGCGTGTAGCTGTACAGAGTGAGGCCGGTGAAGTCGATGCCGGTGGTGTCGGCAGTGAGGTTCACTGTGCGGCTGGACGGCTCGAAGCTCCAGCCGATCAGACCCGGCACCACTACGTAGGCACCCGTCGGCAGACCGGCGATGGTGTAGGAGCCGCTAGCGTTCGTCGTCGCGGAACCCACAACCGGCCCGGTAAGGCTGCCCAGATGGGCCTCTAGGTACACGCCGGAGACACGCGCCCCACTCGGGAGCTTGAGGACGCCGCTGATGCCGTACCGGAGCACGTCGCCCTGGAAGTTCGCTGTCGCATCACCCGGCGGGTTCGGTGCTGCCGGGAGAGTGACATTGGCCACGGTCGGCGTGAAAGTGTACCCCGACTTGGTGGCGGTGAACTGGTAGTTGCCGCCCTTCAGACCCGAGATCTGGTAGCTGCCGGTGCTGTCGGTCGTGGCCTCGTGTACGCCGTCGCTGACCAGTACGCCGGGCAGCGGCTGGCCGACCATATCGAGGACCTTGCCGGTCAGGTTGTAGGCGGCCTCAGCCACGAAGTCGACGCCGGTAGCGGACGGACCCAGCGTCACCGACTTCGATTCCGGCGTGAAGGCGTAGCCCGTCAGGATGGGCGTCACAGTGTAGGTGCCGCCCGACAGGTTCGGAAGGGTGTAGGTGCCGTCCGCAGCCACGTCGACTGTGTAGGCTCCTGCAGTCACCCGTACCGGCGTCGGTAGGATCGGTAGCGGCAGACCGTTCTTGTCGAGGACCTTACCCGAGATTGAGTAGATCGGTGGTCCCGCAACCGTGAAGGAGGTATCACTGGTGGTCGGGTTCGGCGTCGGTACTGCGGTATCAGCCGCAGTGATGTGGACGTCGACAGTCGCCAGCATCGGTAGGGCGCTCGGCGGCTGGTAGACCACATGGATCTTCTTCGCATTGGTCGGGTCGAAGCTCTTGCTCAACGCCCCACCAACCACCGGTGTGCCGTTGACGGCGATACCGACCGTGATGCTGTTGATGTCAGGGCCGGCTCCGGTGTCCACTACGTCGAAGGTGATGGACGTCCCGGGCGCGACATTCGCTGCGCCGTTGGCCGGCACGAGGTTCTGGATCTCCGGCCCGTTGGTGTCGGTGGACTTGGACGACGCGACGTTCGAGTCCGCCGATTCGTGTAGCCCGGCCGTGTCATCGTAGGCGCGGACCACATAGTAGTAGGTCACATCGTCCGAGACGCCGTTCTGGTCGCGGTAGGTGTAGCTGCCCGCTCCCGTAGCCGGGATCTGGGCCACCGGCGCTGTCGCGAAGGGCGCCCCAGTGGTGTTGCGGTACACGTTGTAGCCCTTCACGTCATTTTGGCCTACGCCGTCATCCGGCGAGCGGTCCCAGGACAGGTCAACAGTGCCGCCCAGTCCGGGATCCGAAGCGACCAGGTTGGTCGGCGCCTGGGGCGGTACGTTGTCGACCGCCGAGACGGGCCCTTCCACATTCGAGTCGCCCGAGATACGGTCCGGGTTAATCGGCGTGACCAGTGTACCGTCGGCGTTGCGCTGCGGCGTTCCATCGGGGTTGACCGCGATCGGCGTCGAGCCGTTGTAGGCCCGAACGGTCACGAAGTAGTTCACACCCGACGGCACCGGAGCGAAGATGCCCGAGTAGGACGGCGCCTTGGTCGCGGTGATGACCCGCGCCAGTTCGTGGGTTGTGGCGTCCTCCACGAAGGGCGCGCCGGTGGTGTTCCGGAAGACCAAGTACTGCACGACGTTGTTCGCGCCGCCTCCATCATCGAGGGAGGAACTGAACTGGTAGTTCAGTGAGCCGCCATTGTCGGCGGGAGTGTCCGTGACCACCAAGTTCGACGGAGCGGCCGGCGGCTCGATGACCTGCGGCCCTGTGTAGAAGGACCCGGAGGTCGTCGGGATGCGAGCCAGGCCCTCACCGTCTGAGGCGACGAAGTAGAAGGTGTGCGCCGTCGCCTGGGTGAGTCCGGTGATCTGGAACTCGTACTCAGCGCCACCACCGGCGGTGGTGTAGTCCTTGTCGGTCGGGTCGACCGCGGTCATGTCGTGCGCCTGGTTGTCGATGAAGACCTGGACGTACTTGGGCGGGTTGCCCCGTACGCCTGCGAACTGGTCGTTGTCGTAGTAGGTAACCTTGTAGGTGAAGGTCGTTGTCTGGCGGCCCTCGGTCGGGCTGAGGCGGGTCGCCGCCGGCGCATCAAGTGTCGGTGCGCTGTTCGCCGCGACGATCGGCGCCGGAGCAGCGTCGAAGATGAACTGATCATTCAGCACGACGCCGTCGGCGGCCGGGTCGCTGCCCGCCGCAAGGGTCAGGGCGTCGCCCACATTGTCATCGACTGTGTACTCGTGCAGTAGGCTCCAAAGGGAGCCCGAGTACTGCCAGAACTGGATCTTGACACCCAGTCCCTGCAGCCGATGATCGGGGAACTGCGTGGTGGAACCGTCAAGCGCGTACTTCAGCGTCACGCCCGAAGGTGCCGCAGCTACCTTGCCCATCGGCCCCTTGAAGGGCGGCGTCGCCGGCGGGTTGTAGTACGCCGGGAACCGATCCTGACCATCCGAGGCCTGGGCCCGAATCACATGGGTGCCCTGGGCCAGCAGCATCGGTGTGCTCTGGTAGATCGCGCCGTCCGTGTAGACCGTGTCGGAGGCGTTCGCCGGGTACAGGTCCACGATCTGCGAGGGACTGTCGGTGGTTCCGTCGATGCCCAGGCGGATGAAGGCCGGCGGATCGTTCTGCGCGTCCGTGTAGGTGATGTAGAAGGTGAAGGGCGTTACCGTGACGCCGTCCGGACCCACGCCGGTAGCTGCCGGAGTGTACCGGTAGTCGGTGAGCATCGGCGCGGTGTTCTGGATGACCTCGGGTCCCTGGAAGTAACCGGAACTCGGGTAGCGCACGTACTCGCCCTCGACCGTCTGGTCAGCGAGGGTCGGATCCGGCTGCCAGGAACCCCAGTCGTCGGCGAACTCAAAGAAGTACCTGTGCACGCCCGGCGTCAGCACCATGTGCGTCGCCGTGTTGAACTCGTACACCACACCGTTCTTGTAGTTGCTCGGGTCGGGGTTGAGGGCGGCGTCCCCGCTCTTGGTCATGTCGGCGCGCTCGGCCACGTAGAACTTGTCGCCGGACTTGACGCCATCATCCAGCGGAGTGCCGATTCCGTCGTCGGCAACATTGTTGATGTGCTGGACCAGGGTGATACTGCTCGCCGTGTTGTTGGCGATGCGGTAGGACTTCCCGGTCGCAGCTCCCGACTGCATGACCACGAACAGGTTCGTCATCTCGCCGTTGGTGTGCGTTCCGGGCGCGACCGCGTAGTTGAGAGTCACGTTGTCCGTCGGGGTCGCGCTTACCGTGTGCTGCCCGAACTGGTCACCATACAGGTCGACGAAGACGCGGGCCTTGTAGGGCCGGTCACCTAGGCCGGACCCAGCCGGTTCGGCGGCGCCGTCCGCGTCACTGTACTTGACCTGGAACACAAAGGCCTCGGTCGTGCGGCCAGAAACCGGCGAAACGGACTGCGCGGACAGAACCGGCTTGCTGTTCACACGGAACCAGTAGTAGGAGGAATCGGCGTCTGACGGCGGCACACCGATGTCGCCCGGATCCCGGAGGTTCCCAACCTTGTCGGGGCGCTGCGGGTAGATGGCCTCACGCGTGCCGTCACTGGACTGGAAGTAGTAGTTGTAGTCGCCTACACCGCCACCGCCCGGAAGCTGGTCGGCGCTGAACTGGTACTGATAGGTGCAGCCGTTGGTGTAGTCGCTGTCGGCCGCATCGAACTTCTGCATGGTATACGCCTGCCAGTTGCCTGGCGTGGCGCCGGCCTTGCGGATCCAGACGCGCATGTACCGAGGCGGAACGTTCTCAGACTGCCAGTAGTTCACGCGCACGGTATAGCTTGAGGACTGGCCCCACTTGCCGCCCCGGAAGGGAGTCGAGGAGATCTCGTTCCAGGTGTTGGCGAAGTTCGGCAGGATGGTGTCGTCGTTGGTGACCTTCCACGGACCCGGGTTGGCCGCGTAAAGCGGGTCGGGTCCAGCGCCGATCTCCGGCGGGAAGGGCAGGCCGTGGTAGTTGCTATTGGAGGAGACGGCGCCCACGGCGCCGATCTTGGCCAACTGGATCTGCGTGTTGTTGGGGATGTCGTTCTCGATGAAGCCCTTGTAGTAGGTGCCCGAAGCCGCACCCACGAAGTCAGGCTTCCACCAGGGGCTGGCAGAGGGAATGTCCGTGCTGATACCGCCCTCACGCCCCGGCACCCCAAAGAAGGGGTAGGCCGTGAGCACCGGGTTCACCACAGGGAAGCGGCGGAAGCTCGGGTTCGCGTAGTCACTCGGGTCGTTGACGTCGGCGTCCGTGACCGCCTCGTGGGACTTGTAGCTGTAACCGTAGGGGTCGGGCGCGTCGACAGAAGCGTCGGCGAACCGGCGCATCTGAGCCACAGTGTAGTTACCCACCGCGTGCTGTTCGTTGTACACACTCAGGCGCTTGCGCTCGGCAGCCGAGCGGATCCAGATGGGTGAATAGGGAGCCGCGCACGCCCGGTCCATGTACTCGGTGTGGACATCGTTGCCAGGCCACCCGACCTGCACCCAACTGCGGTTCGCAACCGGCATCGTGTCGTCAGTGGTCCAGAACTCGTAGGTGTGCTTGCCGGCAGCGAAAGACACGTAGTTGTTGGAGGATGGGCGCCCCGTCACATTGACGGCCCAGGCATCCCAGGTATCGGAGCCCGGAAGGTCAAAGGGCAGCAGGAAGATGTTGTCGAGGAAGTTCTGGTAGTCGGTCGGCAGAACGGTATACCTGAAGGTGACGCCGTTGGCGTAGGCGCCACCGGTCTCCGGCACCATGTAGTGTGGCGCCCAGTGCTGTCCATCGATTACCAGCAAAACCCGTGGGATGTAGCTGCCACGGTCGTTGAGGTAGTCTCTACCGTATCCCGTCTGGTCCAGCCACGTGTCCGTGGATTGCCAGTACAGGGAGTTGGCGACGCTCCACAGCGACTTGCTGTAACTCCAGTTGAACCGCGGGGGAAGCTCCAGGCCGGAGTACAGGCCGCTGCGGTACTTGACGCGGAAGGTGTAGGCGGAACTGCCGCTACCGCTATCCGGCACGACCTCCACCGGCCCGACCTTCAACGGGTCAATGGTCTGACCGTTCTGGTCGGCGACATACCACTCCAG
>JBDKVB010000134.1 GCA_039679385.1 Armatimonadia bacterium
GAAGCTCGCGCGCGAAATGGCTTTGCTGCCCTACGTAGTCGACTAGCACCTTCAACAGGTGACGCATTGAGCCGCGCGAGTTATCTGCTCGCGCGGCTTTTGCTGTTTCCTCAGATTGGATTCCCCCCCCCTCAGGCGAGGCCCTGGTGTCGGTTGCTTCCGGTCACCGACCGGGAAGCTCGCAGGCTACTTGCCCCCGGTCGCCGTCACGTCGTCATACCACACCGTGCCCACCGCAGCGTTGCGTAGCAGTAGCTCGTAGGCCACCACGCCCGGCTTGAGCTCGAAGCTCTGCTGCGCCTGTGTCCAGTCCTTCGCTGCCGTCAGAACGGGGCCGTCGTCATACTGCAAGCGCTTGCCTGCGCCGTCGTAGCCCAGGATCGAGAGGCGTGGCACTGCGGCCCCCTCGGTGCGATACCAGACAGTTGCCACGAGCCGGGAGGCTCCCGCCGGCACCTCGCGACGGGTCGACTGCACCACGAGGTTGACTTTGTCGCCCTTGCCGACCAGGGCCACGCAGGCCTGACCGCCATGCCCGCCGGTAACCCGCTGCACCTGGCTCTGACCTGTGCCGGGAGACCAGTCTGACCCCGCCCACAGGAGCGGGCCATCCGCGTCGCCGATCTCGAAGCCGGGGTTCAGGAGTACGGACTTGTCCGGCTTCGTCAGTTCGGCGGTGGTCTCGCGGCAGGCAGCGCGGTCCTGCTCCGACACGCCGACTAGCTGGTCATACAGATACAGCATGGTCGGGGTCTGGGACGTGGCGTACTTCATGGAGCGGTACAGGGCCAGGCCGACCTCCCAGACACGAAGGTCAGCGGGTGCCAGCTCGACCCAGTCCGACCAGGCGACCTGATCGCCCTGACGGGTGTTGACGGCCCTCCCAAAGCGCGGCGTTGTGGAATCCTGATTCCACATCACGTCAACGTAGGTGCGGGCGAAACGCCGGAGGTCCTCCTCATCGAACACCACACCACGGCGGCAGGCCTCAAGGGCGAGGCTGATGTCGATCGTCGCGTGGCTGTAGTCCTCGGTATGCCGGCGGAGGTCCTCGGTCGGGAGTGGGTCCCAGTAGTACCAGTCGTAGGCGTCCTTCACCAGCCGCAGATTCTGCTTGAAGTAGCGGGCCATGGCGGTTGCACGCTGACGGCACAGACCCGCGTTCGCGTACCCGGGCAAGTCTGCCAGCACCAGCCAGGTGCGCGCCAGGGCGAGGTATTGGTTGTGTGGGAGGCTGCCGCCGGGGAAACGCTGCGTGGGGTTGTCGCTGAACTTGTACAGGCCTGCTCCATCAGGCAGGTCGAGCCAGGTGCTCTCCCACTTCTGCAGCACGTCGCGGTCGAGGAAGGCCAGGTACTGGGCTGCCTTCGCGCCGTACTTGGTCTGCAGCCCGGGGGACTTCGTCACCAGCTCAAGAAACTGCGCGAGGCGGTAGGTGACCATCCCGTCATGGACCTGGTACTCGCAGGGCTCGGGTGCAAGAGTGGTGACCTCGAAGGTCGCACCGGTCTTGGCCGGTCCGGCGAGAGTGAGCTGCGCGGGCGGAATCTGGGTGATCTGCACCGTGCCCGTGTAGGCCGCGCGAGCGATCTCCTGGCTCGTGGTCGCGTCGGTGATGACATAGGAGTCCGGCGCCGGGAAGGTGATCAGGTAGCGGTGACCGGTCGCCTTTGGCTGATCTGCTCGCGACCAGGGTCGCTGAGAAGTCGGTGTCAGCGTCAGAGCGCCGACGTCACCCACGGGCTTGGCCTCGATGACGCTTACCGAGTAGTCGGCGTCGCTCCAGGCCCGGAAGCCCTGGGGATTGGGCCTGAGGCTCTCCAGCATCCGGTCCCAGTGGCTGACGAACTTGTCGAGCCAGTAGGTGTCCTGGCTGACCTCGTAGCAGTAGAGGTAGTCGCGCAGGTAGCTTGCCTCACCCCAGCCCAGGCCGCCGGAGGTCTTGGCATCGGAGTTGCCCATACCGTTGCGGTTGGTGGCGTCCCAGAGCTGGTAGCGCCCGAGCAGCCCAGGCACTCGCCCCTGCAGGGAGGAGGCGATTCGTGCGCGGTCCTCAGGGGAGAGGTTGGCTGCCTGTGAAGGGGCTAGAGTGGGCAAGAGGGCGACGAGGGAGAACAGGGCTGACAGCCGGAAGACAGGGTCCATGGGGTCAGGCCTCCCGTGGCCGAGGTGGGCGGTTCTCAGGCGGCTGCGGTTTTGTTACGAAGCGGCGCCTCCGAGTTCCGAAGGCGCCGCTGAGGCTCCAGCTTTGAGGGCGATCAGGCTTCCCGCAATGGGATCGCCGGGTAGGTGGCGAACTCCATCTGCTCGATGGTTCTGCCCTCGCTGTTGGCGATGCGGAAGCCGATGACCCAGGTATGGGCATTGGTGTTCATGGTGTTGGTGGTCTCGATGCGGATCTTGTTCTCGCCGGCGGGGATCATGACCGCCACCGGGTCGAGACCGAAGCCATCGGTGCGCTCGCGCTCGAAGACCACACGGTCGTTGAGGGTGATGCGCACCCGGTCATCGTAGCTGACATAGAGCTGTCCGCTTCGCGTCTCCGGGCAGTGGAAGCTCGTCCAGAGGACCTCTTCGCCGTCCTGAAAACGCTCCGAGGCCGACCGGTACTCGTTCAGATCGAGGACACTGAGACGGCTGATGACCTTGCGGGCACCGTCGCCGCAGAGCCATTCGATGGTCTCCTGGGGCCCTGGTGGGAGATCACGGGCTCCGGCCGAGAGGGTTGCCTCCGGTGCCAGCGCCTCGGCCTCCACCGGGGTCATGAAGTCGCGGTGCGGCTCGTGCTGGTACCAGAAGGCGACGGAGCGGCAATCCCCTGCGGGCACACCCACCTGGGAGAAGAGACTGGAGCGGAACTGGAGTGGGCTGCCCAGGTGGAAGCGTCGCAGGGACCAGGGACCCTCGGCCTGCTGCTCGATACCCTCGAAGTAGTCAGCGGCCCGTGTGCCCGACAGGGCATGGGTGCGACCCAGGCCGTCGATCACATGGAGCTCGCCCGTGAGCTCCTGCCAGTCCACGTCGGCGAAGGAGGGCCGAACCTGGAGGACGGCGCCGACGAAAGCGCCCTGGCCCTGTGCACGGGCAAAGCAGAGGCTGTGGGGACCGGTGCCGGAGGTCGTCTCGCGATTCCACTGGGCATGGAGCATTCCCGGGCTGTGCGTGAGCTCCTCGGGTTTGTGGACGTCGTAGTCGAGATGGACGGCGAAAGGCTCGTCGGGCTGGAGGCTATCCGCCGCCAGGTTGGCCACTTCGACCCGCGCCTGCCGAAGGAAGGGCATGGGCAGTCGGAGGGCGATGCCCCCGTTAGTCGTGGTGCCGAGAGCCAGGCTATCGAAGTTGCCGCCGCCGAGCAGGTCGGATATCGGTATCTCGATGCTGGGTGTGGCGTCCTCGTCCCAGGAGCAGCGGAGGACCACCCCGGGCAGGCTGCAGGAGGGACCAAGCCAGAGTCGGGAGATGACGCCAGGGCCGACCAGATTGGCTACCGGCCAGACCTCGCCAGGCGACAGGGAAGGCTTGAGAATTGCCACACGGCGTTGCCGGGGTTCATTGATTGAGGGCAAGAGCGGGTAGGATTGCATCGCGGCGACTGTCCCTCCTGTCCGTTGGGCCCGTGATCAGGCCGTGGCGACGCCGTCGCCGAGTAGCACGCGGCAGACCTCCAGGGCATAGCGGATCGCTGCGTCAAGGATCACCAGGGGCCGACCGCGCTCGCCGGGAATCTCAAGGTTGAAGGGGCCATGATAGTCGGCCTGCCTGAGCGCGGCGATGATTGCGGGCCAGTCCGCCTTGCTGCCATAGGCGAAGGGGATGCGATGCTGGTCGCCCGAGCCGTCATTGTCGGCGATGTGCAGCGCGATAAGCAGGTCGCCGGCGGTCCGCACGGCCTCGACATTGTCCCAGCCTTCGAGGATGGCATGACCGGTATCCAGGCAGATACCGAGCGCCGGCGAGCCGATCTGGCCGATCAGTTCGCGGACGTCAGCCGTTGAACCGCCCCAGCCGGCGCAGTCCTCAGGACCCTTGCTGCGCCCAGTGCCGTTCTCCAGGGCGATGCGGACGCCAAGGGACTTCGCGCAGTCGGCGAGGTCGCTGACAGCCCGGAGGCGGATCTCCTGCTGCTCACGGACCTGCGCCGAGCTCCCCAGGTCTTTGTTGCCGCCGGTGTGCAAGACGCCGGTGGGAATGCCCAGGGTCGCCAGCACCTGCAGGTCGCGGCGGATGGTCTCCTGGTCATGCTGACGGCGCTCAGGGTCGATGTGCGCGACGTTGGCAGTGATCGTCAGATGGGCCTGCGGCATGGCGACCCCAAGTGAGGGGGCAAGCTGGCGCAGGGAGACCAGTCGGGCCTGGGAATCCGGCGCGTCGCGCAGGACCTCCAGGTGCTCGGTGGAGAGTTCGACGGCTTGCCAGCCGGCCTCTGCGATACGACGCAGGGCCTCTTCCGGTGAGAGTTCGTAGTAGATGCTGGTCCACATGCACGGACGCATGACGCGACACGCCTCGCAATCTAAGATAGTGATGGCCGGCTGGGACTAGCCCAGGTAGATCTCAAAGGTGACGCTGATGTCGCCCATCTGGATCTGGTCGCCGGGTCTGAGAGTGACGGGACTGGCGATACGCTCGCCGTTGAGGAAGGTCCCGTTGAGGCTGTTGAGGTCGGACAGCACATACCCGGCCTCGGTGCGGGCGATTCTTACATGCTGCGGTGATGCCTTCGGGTCGGCCAGGCGCAGGTCGCAGTCGGCTGAGCTGCCGACCAGGAAGGGACTCTTCTGGAGGCTGATATTCGGTGCGCCCGGAGCGGTGAGATAGGCCCAACCGGCGGGCACCGCAGCTCCCGCAGCGGCAACCGGAGCGCCTGCCGGAGCTGTCGTCTTCGCTCGCTGTGCCGCCATGACCCCAACCACTGCGGCGAGGGCAACAAGCAGCACGGCCAGGACGATTAGGCCCACAATGATGGCTGTAGCTGGAGAGCCTGCCGGGGCCTCCGGCGCGGTCGGTGCCGCCAGGTTGGCGCTCTCGGGAGTGATCGAAGCGTCTGCCGCGGGCTGCTGGGTCTGCGGCATACGGTAGTCGTTGATCGGGACCTGCGGCGCCACAGGCTGCACCGTGGCGTTGTCCTGTGCAGGTGGGAGCGGAGCAAGCGGCTGAGCAGGAGCCGGCGCCATGGGTGTCGTCGGGACCGCAGGCACCTCGGGCACGGCCGTCCCGGTGGCGCCTTCGGTGCGAGAGGTGGAAGAGGGGCGCGACGTAGTCGTGCGGCTGCTATCGCGAGGCGCTGCCGGCTTGTGGGTTGAGGTGGAGGAAGGCTTGCTGCCGTTGCGGGTGGTGGAGGTCTCGGAGCTGCCGGAGCGGGGCTTCGCGGACTCGCCCATGAGTGCGCGCACCGCTTCGGAAGCCCGGTCACTGTCGGACCGAGTGGCCTCCTGGCGGTCCGACGAGGAGCTCGACGTGGTGCCGGACCCCTCGTCCTGCTGAGCCCCTAGCGGCAGGCACAGGAAGGGAAGAGCCAGGATCAGGAAGGCGGGCGCGATGCGTCGCATGGAACACAACCCCCATCAGGGATGACCACCCGGCTGCCCGTGCAACCATGGCGGCGTAGTCACGAATGTCTATGCATACAATACCAGTAACACCGGGACGGTCAAGGGGATTCCCCTGACCGTCGGCAGAGGCACGGAGACACTCGTCGCAGAAAAACACACCCTGACGGCTAGAAGCCGTCAGGGTGTTTCGCTGAGAAGCCGGAAACTACCTGCGGGGGGTCAGGCAGCGGCCTCCAGCTTATATCCGACACCGGGCACCGTGATGATGAGCTTAGGGCTCTTCCGGTTCTCTTCGAGCTTGCCGCGCAAGCGCCCGATGTGAACATCGAGGGTACGGGTACGAATGCCCTCCGGGTACGCCCAGACTTCCCACAGCAACTGTTTCGACGGAATGACCTCCCCAGGACGCGAAGCAAGAGCACAGAGCAGGTCGAATTCCTTGGGCGTGAGCGTAACCTCGTGCTCGTCGCAGGAGACCGTGCGGCGGTCACGACGGATGACCAGCGGGCCTGCCACGAGTTCGCGTTGCGGCTGCCGCTGGGAGTACTCGCGGACTCTTCGCATCAGAGCCCGGACCCTGGCGACCAGTTCGGCACGCTGGAAAGGCTTAACAAGATAGTCGTCTGCGCCCACCTCCAACCCAACCACTCGGTCGATGTCGCCCCTTCGTCCCGTGAGCATGATGATAGGTACCACGGAAAAGCGTCTCAGCTCACGGCATACGTCCAGCCCGTCCATATCCGGCAGACTGAGATCAAGCAGAACGAGATTCGGCTGTTCGTCGTGCATTCTGGCCAAGGCCTCCGCCCCGCTGCTCACTGCGACAGAGGCCAACCCCGCGTCCGTAAGGGCATCTGTTAAGGCTTCATGGAGGTAACGATCGTCCTCCACAATCAAGGCCGTACCGTTCATGAGGGCATAACTCCCCACTCAGTGATCTGCCCCCACCCAGCAGGTCTATTCTAGCCGCCAGGAGGGTGGAGGAAACACAAAACCTGACTTGGGCGGGTTGTGACAAGCTCTCTCGCGTCTGTAACGGGACGGCGACAGACGAGCTACGGAGTGGATATCGGCCAGCGTACCCCGGGGTTTAGTGCGGGGTACGGACTGCCCGCCGACGGCAGGACAGGGGATTGCGGAAAGGGTACTTGACAAGGGGGGTACACGACGGGATAAGGTGAAGGGGAGTGCAGGATGCCCAGCGGCCACGGACTGCTGGGCCTCGTTGTGTGCTTGCCCCTTGTGAAGCCACGACGCATCGGCGCCGCAGACGAGTTGACGCCGTTCCGAGGACGACCCAATGAGCGATTCACCCCGTGTTGAACTCCGTCCCGCCATGCCCGAGCAGGTGGCGCTGATGGCCAGGATCATCCGCAAGGCCTTCTGCCCTGTTGCCCAGCAGTGGGGGATTACCCGAGAGAAGCTCCCCAACTACGCCAGTTTTGAGACTGCCGCCCACCTTCGTAAGCACATGGTGGAACGCCGGATCACCATGTTTGTGTTGTATGAAGATGACCTTCCTGTTGGCTGCGGTGGATGCTCACCCGACCAGGAGGTGCCCGCCAAGGGCTGGCTGAACCGTGTGGCTGTGCCCCCGGCTAACCAGGGGCAGGGCCGAGGGAAGCTCCTGGTGCGGCTTCTTGAGGAGGAACTGCGCAGACGCGGCTACACCCGTGTGCGCCTGGGTTGCCTGCCGCATCTGAAGGGCTTCTACGAGGCCCTGGGCTACGAAGTGATGGGGTCTTGGCACATCGAGAACTGGCCTGCTGACTTGCTGCAGATGGAGCGCGACCTGGTACCCACGACGGAGGTGCAGGCTGTGGCGGAGACCGAAGAACAAGAAGCTGTGTGCAGCGAAGAGGCACCCTCCGACTGCTGCACCAAGTGAGTGGCCCTACGGCCTGGCGCTGGAGGAGCGGGACCTGGTGGTGTGCCTTGCAGGCCTTCTGAGGAGTTGGGACATGTCCGCTATCAAAGAACTTGAGGTAGGCGGCCAGCGGTTGCCTGTGCAGGAGTTCCAGGCAGTCATCATCGGATCCGGCGCCGCCGGCCTGAACTGCGCCGAGCACCTCCACGAGCTGGGTGTGACGGACATCGCACTACTCACCTCGCGGCTGGGAAGTGGGACCTCGGCGAACTCGGGCTCCGACAAACAGACCTACTACAAGATGGGGGTCTTCGGCGACGTCGCCGACAGCCCGATGGAGTTCGCGCAGTCGCTGGTTGCCGGAGGCATGTGCCACGGTGACATGGCCTACGTCGAGGGCCTGGGATCGCTGCCGGAGTTCTTCCACCTGGTGCGCAACGGGGTGGGGTTTCCGCACAATCGCTACGGGGCCTACGTGGGCTACAAGACGGACCACGACCCGCGGCAGCGCGCTACCTCAGCAGGCCCGAAGACCTCGATGCAGATGGTCGAGAAGAGCCTGGCGAAGGTCCGGCGGAAGGGGACGCCCATCTTCGACGGCTTCGAGGCAATCCGGCTGCTGACCGCGCCCGTCGGAAGCGACCCGACAGCCCGCAGGATCGTCGGCGTGCTGGCCCTGGATCGCTCACGCCTGGCGGAGAAGAGCACCGGTCTCGTGGTGTTCCTGGCTCCGCAGGTTGTTCTGGCCACGGGAGGTCCCGGGGAGCTGTACAAGACCTCGGTGTATCCGCCGGGCCAGGTCGGTAGTCACGGGCTGGCGCTGGAAGTCGGCTGCCAGGCGAGCAACCTCACCGAGTCGCAGTTCGGACTGGCCTCAACGGGATTCCGCTGGAACCTGTCGGGCACCTACCAGCAGGTGATCCCCTGCTACTTCAGCACCGATACGGCCGGCGGAGACGTGCGGTACTTCCTCAACGATTACTTCCAGTCGATGCGCCAGGAGGCCACGAACATCTTCCTGAAGGGCTACCAGTGGCCCTTCCATGCGGAGCGGCTGTTGGACTACGGCTCCTCCCTCGTGGACATCGCGGTGTTCAACGAGACGCGGGCAGGGCGCAAGGTCTACATGGACTTCCTGCGCAACCCGGTAAGTGGCGGCAACCTGGAGGAGTTCAGCCTCGAGAACCTCGAACCGGAAGCTCGCGTCTACCTGGAGCGGTCGGGGGCGCTACAGGCGACGCCTTACGAGCGCCTGGAGCACATGAACCCGGCGGCGATCGAGATCTACACCGAGCACGGCGTGGACCTGCACGAACCGCTGGAGGTTGCGGTTTGCTCGCAACACTGCAACGGTGGCCTGACGGTGGACCTGTGGTGGCGGACGAAGGTGGACGGCCTGTTTGCGATTGGTGAGGTCGCCGGAACCCATGGCGTGCGACCCGGCGGGAGTGCACTGAATGCCGGGCAGGTCGGCGGCCTGCGAGTGGCTCAGTACATCGCGCACCAGCAGTCAACGGGGAAGACGGGGGAGCTTCCGTCCCCGGAGGAAGTGCGAGCGCAGATTGAGGCGGAGAGGGAAGAGATTGGCCGGTACCTGAAGGCGGGTGCCGACGCGCCGAACGTGGGCGAAGTCCGGCGAGAGATCCAGGAGCGCATGACCGAGTACGCTTCCCAGGTGCGAAGCCGGGAGGGTGTGGAGAAGGCCCTGCGGGAGGCGGAAGTGCTCTGCGAGAGGATTGCTACGGTAGGGCAGAAGCTGCACCGACGGGAGCAGTTGGTTGCGGCGCTGGAGAACGAGCATCTGTGCCGCACTCACCTCGCTTTCCTGACGGCCCTGCAGAACCTGATTGAGCGTGGCGGAGGGTCACGAGGCGCCTACGTCGTCCTGGACGAAGAGGGTGACCGGGTGGTGGCGACGCCGAAGGGCGAGAGCCTGCGGCACCGAAGCGAGAATCTGCCGATGCGCCAGGAGGTCCTGGAGGTCCATGCGGAGGATGGCAGGCACTTCAAGGCCCTGGTGACGCCCGTGCGTCCGCTTCCGGAGGACGACTCGTGGTATGAGACGACCTGGCGGGAGTGGCGAGAGGGCACCGTGTTCGATTGAGGTTTGCCTGCAGCGGCTCACAGAGAGTCCCACACGTCACGGCGATACGGAGCGCGTTCATCGTGCCTAGAAGCAAGCTTGTGATCGCTCTTGCAGTGCTGGTGAGCCTGACGGTGACCTGCTGGGCTCAGGCCCCGGAGTCTGCCGTCAAGCGTTACCAGAAGGGTATGAGCCTGAAGCGGACGGGGGCGGTGAATCAGGCCCTTGCGGAGATGAAGGCGGCGGTCCAGCTCTACCCCAAGTACATGGAGGCGCACTACGCTCTGGGCTGGCTGTACCGGCAGGTAGGAGCCGGTGACAAGGCAGTGGAGGAGTTCCGCGAGGTCATCCGCATCGCCCCGCAGAGCCCGGAGGCGATTGAGTCGGCGCGCGCGATCCAGCGGATTCGGCTGGGGCCGGACTACAGCGGAGGAAGGGAAGCCGGTCGGATTGCCTTCGCCTCGGAACGGGGAGGCAACACCGATATCTATGCGATGGATGTGAACGGTGGCGGGCTGATTCGGCTGACGGCCCATCCGGCTGTGGACGATTCGCCGGCATGGTCGCCCGATGGTCGCCGAATCGCCTTCGTGTCGGAGCGCGACGGGAACCGCGAAGTGTATGTGACCACCCTCGACGGCAGTGAGGTACAGCGCATCACCGACAACTCGGCGGCTGACAGCCACCCGGTGTGGTCGCCCGAGGGCCGACAGATTGCCTTCGAGTCGAACCGTGGGGGAGCCTGGGACGTGTATACTGTGTCGCTGGACACCGGCTTCACGAGCCAGATCACGCGGGGTGCAGGGAACAACCGGGTTGGAAGCTGGTCACCCGATGGGCGACGGCTCGCGATCCTGAGCGACCGGGACGGGGTGCAGAAGATATACCTGGTTGAGCTGGGCACCGGGACGGTCCGGCGGCTCAATGCAAACCCAATCGCCGAGGGGCGGCCGGTGTTCAGTCACGATGGTCAGTATGTGTACTTCTCCTGGCAGTTCGAGTCGAACCTGCAGGTGTGCCGCGAGAGCATCGACGGGAAGAACCTTGCGAATGTGACCCGCAGCCCCTATAACGATGAGTTGTGCGATGTCTCGGCGGATGGCAAGCAGTTGCTGATCGTGTCGGATCGGCAGAGCGACCCGGAGCTGTACCTGGTGGAGGTGGCTTCGGCTTCAGTGCGTCGGCTGACGCTCAACCCGGGTGCAGATCGAGATGGAGTGTTTGCACCGCGCCCGAAGACAGACTAGAGCTGCGCAGAGGGACCCAGAGGGAGCACCACCGCAGAACGCGCCCGGTTCGTGTGGGCGCTTACACCACACATGACGCACTTTAGGGGAGTGGGTACGGGCATGGACGAACAGCACGCGCTCTGCCTGGCACTGGTACCCTTCGATCCATTCTACGCCGAGGTCTGGTCCGCCGGCGTGGCGGCGGCCTTCGGGACGCCACCCTTGTCGAAGACTTACCGCTGCGTGCGAGGAGAAGACCTCTTCCTTGCCGCACCCTTCACCGACACGATCCACCAGAGCATCGACCGGGCTGAGCTGATTGTCGCGGACATCACCGGCCGGGACCCGAGCGTCATGTACCAACTGGGGTACGCCGTCCATGCCGACCGGCCGATCCTGCTGGTCGGCCGCGAGGGCTCGCAGAGCCCGCTGCCTCCCGCCCGGGCACAGCTCATCACCTATCCTCTCGAGCCGACCGCCGATGGCCTGGCGTCCTTCGCTGCCCGTCTGAGCAAGGTCGTCAGTGAGATGCCGCCACCGGTGCCGCAGGAGACGCTGGCGGCGCTGATGGAGGGCCTCAAGTCACGGGAATGGAACGAGCGACGCGAGGCGGCACGAGGTCTCGGCCGTCTCAAGGCCCGGGCGTCGGTTCCTGCGCTGGTGGATGCGCTCTCCGACGAGAACTGGAACGTGCGTGCAGCGGTCTCCTGGGCACTTCGTGAGATCGGCGATCCGATGATTGTGGAGATGGTGGTGGCCCTGCTGCACGATCCAATGCCCTTCGTGCGTCGCTCGGCGGCCTGGACCCTGCGTGAGATCGGCGGCGACACGGCAATACGGGCCCTGCTGACGCACTTCGACGACCCTTCGCCCGGTGTGCGTGAGACGGTGGCCTGGGCCTTCAAGGAGCTTCAGGATGCGCGCGCGATCCCGAAGTTGATTGCGGCGCTGGATAACGATGAGTATGCAGTGCGACGCGCAGCCGCTGAGGCCTTGTGCGTGAACACCGATCCGGCGGCGCTTCCGGTGCTGCGGCTCGCGCTGACCAGTCCGGATGCGGGAGTTCGGGGTGCCGCGGCGCGAGCCGTGGGGATCATGAAGGACCTCGCCAGTGTGGAGCTGCTCGTGCGGCTGCTCAACGACCCCGGGTGGCCGGTGCGACAGGCGGCTGCCCGTGCCCTGGGCGAGATCGGCGACGCTCGTGCGGCGAAGGCCCTTGGACGCGTTCTGGCCGACCCCGAGGAGGACGTGCGCTGGGCAGCGATTGAGGCTCTGACGCGCCTCGACTGCCCCGAGGCGCAGGAGATCGTGACGAAGGCGGCCCAGGACGAGTCGCAGCCGGAGTTGGTACGGGGTGTTGCTGAGGCCGCCGTGGCTGCGCGTGAGGGTAAACCGTCCTAAGGGTCGTGCCCGGCTGCAGGCCGCGTCGCCCGCACCGCTTCTGAGACAACTGATACAGCCGTCATTTTCTCGCGCAGGAGCACCTTATGACCCCATCGTGCAGGCGGACCGGCCTCGTCACCCTTCTTCTCGTGTTGTCCTGGTGTGTCTGTTGCCTTCCGTCGATGGCGGCTCCGGGACGGCTTGCCCAGGTCAAGGTTCTCGGCAACCAGGAAGTGAAGACGGAGACGATTCGACAAGCGGCCGAAGCGGCCCTTGCGCAGAGTCCCAAGGATGCAACGCTGCAGGACGTGGCTGAGCCCGTCCGCCAGGCCATCATGAAGCTGGGGTACTTTGACAGCGTTCAGGTGGTGCCCTCCCCGATGGCCGGAGGCGCGGGCCTGTTGGTGACGGTTAAGGAGTTGCGGCGAGCATCCAAGATCACCTTCGTCGGGAATGCGCTGATGTCCAGCGACGACCTGACGGCGGCCATCACCACCAAGCCGGGGCTGTTCCTGAATGAGCGGCTTCTGCAGCGTGACGCCCAGCGGGTCGCAGAAGCCTATGCCCAGAAGGGCCTGAAGGCTTCGGTCAGTGACCTGAGGGTATCGACGGCAGGCGAAGTCGTCTTCACGGTGGCTGAGCCGCAGATCAGCGAGTTGTGCGTGACCGGGCTAAGGGTCGTCAAACCCGAAGAAGTTGCCGGGTTGGTGACGGTCAAGGCCGGCGGGCCGCCGGTGGAGGACAAGATCGCGGAGTCGGTCTCGGCACTCCGCCACACCGGCTGGTTCAGCGAAGTGAAACCCCGCCTAACCCCTGCCCCCGACGGACAGACCGGGCTCGTGCTGGAGTTTGTGGTGAGTGAACGCCCCGGGATCTTCCCCGAGCGTGTTGGGGCGCCGCTGGAGAAGATTGACGTGGCGCGGTTGAGGTCGGACATCTCTCCCCCCAGATTGGACATCCAGTACCAGGCCTCCGTCCGCCTCAATGAGTACCTTCTCGATACGAAGGAAGAGGTGCCGGTCGCACTGACGAGGCTCGAAGCGGCCGCGAAGAAGGTCGAGGCAGCCAAAGCCGGTCGCGATGAGGCGGCCACCTTGCTCGAGTACGGGCGCGCACTGGAGGCCGCGGATCGCGGCACCGAGGCAAAGGCCGTGTTTGGTGCCGCCAGTGAGGTCTACGGGCGGCTGTCACAGGCAGACCCGAAGGACTATGCGCTGCTGGTGGCCCTGGGTGAGGCCCTTGGCTCCAGCGGGAAGCGGCCGGAGGCGCTCGATGCCCTGCGCAAGGCCTGCGAGCTGCAGCCACAGAAGTGGGAGGCGCACACGCGGTTTGTGCAGACGGCTGCCAGCCATCTGTACACTGAGCTTGGCCACTGGATGGCGGCGCAGCAGGGACCGGTGACAACGGAGGCCCTGCGGCAGTCTGCGCCGATTCGGGCGATGGTCGAGTTGGTGCCCTGGGAGAAGACTGCGGCGGCGATGCGGGCCGTCTGTCCCCCGGGAGCGACGGAAGACGATCTCAGTAAGCTCGGTCGCGAAGCCAGGCAGCACTTGGCCGAGGCCCTGCGTGTGGCCCCTGAAGAGCCCCGTGTGCGCCGGGCGGAGTTTGAGACAGTGATCGGCACCCTGTTCGCGGCGCTGGGCGCTGCCGGCCAGGAGGAATCCGTGTGGCAAGCTTTGGGTGCCGATGCCGAAGTCGCGGCGGCGAAGGTGCAGAAGCTGGCTGATTCCGACGCGGGCGTTGCCCTGTGGTCCAGCTTCGTCCAGAGCACCTCGGCGGTGCTGTTCCTGACCGGTGCGCCCCAGGTGGCGGTCTCGGAGGAGCGCATCAACCAGGAGTTCCGCTCGCTGGCGGAGGCCCTGACGAAGATCACCGAGCGCTGGCCGAACTCCCTGCGTACCACGGGCAGCCTGCTGGGGATCATGCAGTTCCTGGCGGGCCAGAATGAGCTGGCGAAGGCGACCTTCGACAAGGCAGTGACGCTGAACCCCTTCGACCGCCAGAACTACAATGCCCTGCTGGGGCTGGCCTATCAGGCGGAGGACTGGGGAGAGATGGACCGTCTGGTGCGGAAGCGCATGGCTGTGATGCCGGCGCCCGAGGACCTGATTCTGCTAGGCAAGATCGCCGACCGGCAGGGGAACCAGGAAGCGGTCGGCCAAGCCTTCGAGCAGGCGATGACACAGTTCCCGCAGGAGGCGCTGGGCTACCTGGCGATGGCCGGGTACAAGCTGCGAAGGGGCGACGATGAGGGCGGAGGGAAGCTGCTGGAGCAGGGCCTCAGCCTGGCTCCGCACTCGGGGTATGGCTACGCCCTGTGCTGCGCCCTGAGTCTGGTGGAAGGCAAGGCCCAGGAGGCCGGCAGCGCGCTCCGTCAGTCCCTTAAGCTCGACCCGGAAGACGAGCTGGCGAATCTGTTGCGGTACCGGTACTTCGTGCAGTAGAGGGGCACCGGCAAAGCCGCAGCACGGCCGATTCAGGGCGTAGATTGGGCCTTCAGACCGGCCCTCGGCCGGGTTTCACAGCCTGCAGATAAGGTATCTTCGCAAGTGTGAACAGGGCGGGGCCGACGCGCGTTGACAACGCGATTCGCCTTCCCGTATAATCCTCGTGATGGCCGTTTCGTTCTGCCGTGATATCGGGAGGGATCCGGATGTCGTGCGCCAAGAAGGGCTTTGGCATCGTCGGACTTGGTGTGTGGGGGGAGACGCATCTTCGGGCCTACACTAGTAACCCACTGGCGGAGCTGCGGGGGATCTGCGACCAGAACGAAGCACGGCTCAAGGACCGGAAGGCGCAGTTCGGTGTGGACTTCGCGACGACCGACTACAGGGAACTCCTGGCTCGCGAGGACATCAACGCCGTCTCCGTTGTCACTCCTGATTTTCTGCACCGTGAGATCGCCGTGGCCGCCTGTGAAGCGGGCAAGCACGTGCTCCTTGAGAAGCCGATGGCGACCAGTGTGGCTGAGGCGCAGGCGATTGCCGATGCTGCGAAGGCCAACGGCGTAATGGTCATGACGGACTTCCACAACCGGTGGAATCCGGCGATCTGTCAGGTGAAGGCGGCCATCGACCAGGGCGAGCTTGGCGAGCCGCAGATGATCAGTCTCCGGCTCAACGACACCATCTATGTCCCGACAGGCATGCTCTCCTGGGGCGGGACCTCGACGGTGGTGTGGTTCCTGGGGTCGCACACGGTCGACGTCGTGCGCTGGTTGTTCAACGATGAGATTGTGCGGGTGTATTCCGTGAGCCGGTCGCGTGTTCTGGCAGCCCGCGGGGTCAACACCCCGGACTTCTTCCACACGATCTGTGAGTTGAAGGGCGGCGGCGTCGCGCACATTGAGAATTGCTGGATCATGTCGGATGCCTTGCCCACCGTCTGCGACTTCCGGGGCGAGGTCATCGGGTCTGAGGGTACCTGCCTTCTGGACTGCATCGCACACCGGATGGTGGAGAAATACTCGAGCCAGCCGGTCCTGCCGATCTCCTCGACGCCCGGCGCGGTCTATCCCGATGTCTCGGTCGCGATGGAGATTCACGGGCAGCCCAGGGGCTTCGGGTTCGAGAGCATCTGGCACTTTGTAGATTGTGTAGCGGGCTTGAGGAAGCCCTTGGTGACCCCCGAAGACGGAGTGCGGAACACGGCGGTCTTGGTGGCGATCCACAAGTCGGCGGAGTTGGGTCAACCGGTGGAGGTGGAGGTCTAGCCTCACGTCAGTCTGTGGCAAAGCAGTGTGCCGATCAGCACAGACAGGGCCCTTGCGCCCACCCTATGCTCAGTGAGAGTCAGCCATGACGAACACCAACATGCCTGGCGAGGCAAGTCCGAACGGGATTAGGTTGCTTCTGTGCACGATCGCGTTCCGGGACAAGCTCCTGGACTACGCGCTCGGCGTGTCCAGGAAGCTCGGCTTCGACGGGATCGAAATGTGGGGACGCGAGCCTCACGTGTCTGAGCGGTTTGACGAGACGCGCATGCGTGCGTCGCGGAAACTGCTGGACAGCCGTGGAGTGACTCCCTACGTGCTGGGGTCGTATCTGCGCTTTGGTCGGACCCGCAACGAGGCTGATGTCAACCTCAGCGACACGCTTCACGTGGCGCGCTGGCTCAAGACCAACCTGGTGCGCGTCTGGGCCTCAGATGTTGGTTCTGCACAGGCTACGGAGGAGGTCTGGCGCACCACGGTCAGTGAGGCCCGGGAGGCCTGCGACCGTGCTGCGAAGCTGAACACGACCCTTGTGGTAGAGATGCATGCCGGGACGCTGGCAGACACCGGTCCGTCGACGATTCGCCTGGTCGAGGCGATCGGGCGCGACAACTTCAAGGTCAACTTCCAGATCGCCTCGCACAAGGACGGTCAGTCGTGCGAGGAGCGGCTGTCCATGGTGATGCCCTGGGTGGCACACGTCCATGCGCAGAACTACGTCGACATCCCTCAGCATCCCTCTGACCCTGTTCGGCGTGTCCCGCTGGCAACGGGAGTTGCCAACTACCCGGTCCTGATCGGTATGCTCAAAGAGGCGGGATACCAGGGCGCCATCGCCCTCGAGTTCCCCTATGACAACTGCGAGGATCGGGCGTCGGCCCTGGAGGAGGACCTGAGTTTCCTGCGGTCGATCTGCGGCTGAGACGGTCCCTGACAGTCGAGGACCGGCCTTCCCTGGTTGGCCGAGGCGGCTCTGTGCAGCGCTGCGGGAGGTTGCGGTGAGACGTCATCTGTGGGTCGTGGCGGCAGTGGCAGCGGTGGCCCTGATGGCTGCCGGGCTTAGCCGGGGTGAGTGGAAGGTCGTGTTCCGCCACGCGACTGCCCTGTGCACCGCGTGCATCGGCCTCACGGAAGCTTCCTCTGAGTGAGCGGGCTCGATCTGACGGTGCAGTTCCCGCAGAGGCCGTCCTACGCGCATGAGCGATCCACAGGTCGGCAACCAGGATCGAGGGTCCAATCCGCCTGGGGTATCACCGGGCGACGGATCGATTGCACCGCCGGCACGACGTGGGCGTTCCCCAAGGCAGCTCCCCTGGGTATTGCGGAATCGGCTTGCAGTGCAGGTTGCCTCTGTGGTCTTCGCCAACTCCTTCTTTCTGCGGGGCTGGAAGGGTTTCTGCTACCCGGTACTGAACTGCTGGTCCTGCCCGTCGGCCAACTTCGCATGCCCGATTGGGGCGCTGCAGAACGCCTGCAGTGACGCTGGCTACACGGTTCCCGGTGCGACGAACCCGGTCCGGGCTGTGCTGGCTGCGCTGCCGGTGTACGCTCTGGGCACGCTGCTGCTATTCAGCAGCCTGTTTGGCCGGATGATGTGTGGGTGGCTGTGCCCCTTCGGATGGCTGCAGGAGCAGGTGGGGCGGCTGCGGAAGGCCAAGGCACCCTTACCGCAGTGGCTCAGTTACCCGCGCTACCTGATCCTGGTCGCGCTGGTCTTTGTCATCCCGTACTACACGCACACGCCGTGGTTCTCGAAGCTGTGCCCGCAGGGAGCGCTGGAAGGCGGCCTGCTACAGCCGCTCCTGCACCCTGAGTTGCGCCCAATGATGCGCGAGTGGTGGTGGCTCAAGCAGGTCATCCTTCTCGGCACGCTCGTGGCGATGCTTTTCTGGCGGCGTCCGTTCTGCAAGGTAGTCTGCCCGCTGGGTGCGATCTTTGCGCTCTTCCACCGGTTCAGCGCCTGGGATATCCGGTGGGAGCGGGCAAAGTGCGTGGATTGCTTGTGGTGTGTGGAGAACTGCCCGCAGGGGATTGATCCGCGTCGCGAGGTGAACAGCCACACTTGCGTGGATTGTCTGGAGTGCCGGAAATGCCCCTACGACGCGATCTACTCCGCGCCGAAGTGGGCGCCGCCACGCGAGGAGACAGAGCCGGAACTCAAGGGGAGTTAGGTGGAGCCAGGACCCCGGGGGGCAGGCGTGTCGGGGTGCCGCCACCAGTAGCGATATGGCTGATCCTTTCGAACGTTCGCAGATCGATAGTCTGACCGTACGCGTGCTGCGTCCCGGGGAACGAGCGCGTCCCGATGTTCGCCTGCTTAACCTGGACGGCAAGCTGTGCGTGATTAAGGACTACGCGAACCAGGGGCCGCTGTTCAAGCGGGTCCTGGGTGCGTATCTGGTGTGGCGCGAGAAGGTGGCCTTCGAGCGTGCGGCCGGCATCGAGGGCATTCCGCGAGTGGTCGGCACGATCGGTCCCTCCGCGCTCGTGACGGAGTACCTGGAGTCGGTCGAGATAACTTCGGCGCCGCGGGAGTTGCTCACGGCGGAGTTCTTCGAGCAGTTGTCGGCCCTGGTGGAGGCCCTGCACGCACGCGGCATCGTTCACGGGGACCTCAAGAAGCTGGAGAACACGCTGGTGACGCCCGACGGCAAGCCGGCGCTGGTGGACTTCACGGCAGCCTTCGTGACGGGGTCGAGCCCGCTGACGGCCGTCGCATTCCCGTGGATCTGCGATGACGACCGGCGGGCCGTGGTGAAGCTGAAGTCACGGCTGGCGCCGGAGTTGGTGACGCCGGAGGAGGAGGCGTTCCTGGAGGAGCGCAGCGCGGTCGAGAAGGCCTTCCGGTGGTCACGACGCTATGTGCGCTACGTTGTGAAGCGGTACTCGACGCCCGAACAGGAGCGGGCCTCGATTCGTCTCAAATAGGGTCTGCTTATGTATGGTAGTGGTGGCCGGCGGGTATGATGTAGTCGTTGGGGGCTTGGATTGACCGCGGCAGGGGTTCGAACCCGGCTGCGGGAGGGAACGGCACGCAAAACTGTGGAGGTCGGGAACTCGGCGGCTGTGGGGCAACGTTACTGAGGTTGTAGCGATGACCGAACCCGCCACCGATTGTCCCATGCAAAGAGGGAGTTAGGGTGGGCCTTTTCTCCGGCAGGGAAGAGAAAAAGCAGCGGGCGAGACGCGAGCAGTTCGAAGCGTTAGCCGGCAAGTATTACCGTGACATCTTCAACGCGGCCTTGCGAATGACAGGCAGCTATGCGGATGCGGAAGACCTGACTCAGGAGGCCTTCATGAAGGCCTACGTGGCCTTCGATCAGTTCACCCTGGGCACGAACTTCCGGGCCTGGCTGTTGCGGATCGTCACGAACACACATATCAACCGGTACCGACGGGCCTGTCGCACGCCAGACACCATGGCGTGGGAGGACCTGACCGACGGCGGGACACGTCGCGTGGCGGAAGAAGCCTCCAAGGACCCACTTCCGGAGGACGAGGTTCTCGCCGGGATCCCGGACGAGACCATCGGACCTGCGCTGGCGGCGCTGCCTGACGAGTTCCGTGAGGCCGTCATTCTGTCGGACATGCACGAGCTGTCGTACAAGGAGATCGCCGAGAGCCTCGGCATCCCTCTGGGTACGGTACGGAGCCGGATCTTCCGTGGCAGGCGGTTGCTGCGGGAGTCCTTGGCCGAGTACGCCAGAGCCAACGGGATCATCTAGGTTTGCGCTATGAGTCCTGAGTGCCCCATCACCGAAGACGAGATCAACGCCCTCGTGGATGGTGAGACATCTGGTCGTGAGCAGAAACGGATCGCGGCACATGTGGTGACCTGCCCGATCTGCAGCGCCGTTGCCGGCGGTACCCTGGCGAGTAAGCGGCTCCTCGGAGCTCGCGCTCAGCCGGTGGAAGCTCCGGCAGGTTCCTGGGAGCGTATGCTCAGTGCCCTGGATGCTGCAGACGGCGTTCGGCGTGCCACCTGCGTGCACGGTTCGCACTGGCGCTTTGATACGACGCAAGCGCTGGCCTTTGCGGGACTACTGCTGATCGTGGCCGGGGTCTGGCACTCCTATGGGCTGCAGTCGGCGAGCAGGTACAGCTCGGTCTTCCTGCGCACCCACTCGGCCGCCTTCTCAAACCTGCGGGCTAGTACACCACCGATGCCAAACGTGCGCGACGTGGTGACGCCCAGTCCGGGTGGCGTGCAGTGGGTCCCGGTGGCCCGAGCGCTCTTCCCGCTTGAGGGTGAACTGGCGGAGCACACCCTGTACCGGGTCGACCGCACACCTATATCCGAGTTTGTCGTATCGCCCAAGATCCTGCACTCGTGTGGGCTGACGCCGGTCAGGTACCGTGACGTCGAGTACTCAGTGCGCAGCGATCCGAGGGGCACGATGGTTGCGTGGCAGTCGGCAGGGGTGACGTATATTCTCGTCGGGCGCACCGGCCCCAGTGATCTGCTGGCGCTTGCCTCGGCGAGACGATCCCAGGCCTCGACCGTCCGCAGCTTCTGAGGCTGCACAACTACACTCGACTACTCGCCTCCGGCAGAGATGCCGGAGGCTTGACTGTGCCCGGAGGTCTGCGGTACCGTCTGCCTTCGGAGACCAAGACACGCAACAGAGGATAGGGCCCATGACCTTCTTTGACTGCCACTGCCACACGGAACGCTCTGCCTGCGCCGAGGACGTCAGCCTGGCCATGTATGTGGAGATCGCGCGCACCAGTGACCGGGTGTTTGCGGTGACCGACCATAGCGCGCAACTGTTCTACGGCCCGGAGCACCCCTGGGGCTTCTGGCAAGACGATGCAGAAGAGAAGTTCGCGGAAGGCTACGACGAGGGCATGGCCCGCTGCCAGGACTACGCGGAGTGGGTGAGAGGTGCGCAGACGGGTGGGATGCTCGTCGGCACGGAGCTGGATGTCTTCTACGATGGCACGCTGGTCTTCGACCCGGAGCTGCTCGGCGAACTGGACTTCGTCATCGGGGCTGTCCATGGCGCCCGGGCCCTCAAGAAGGAGCTGCCGCTCGAAGACGTCATTGACGAGTTCAAGACGCGAACGCTGCACCTGTGTGAAGCGGGCGTGGATGCCCTGGCGCACCCCTTCCGGGAGTGGAAGCAGAAGGAACGCCCGGTACCGATGGACCTGATTGACTGGCTGGTCACGACGGCCGCCGATGCGGAGACGGCGATCGAGCTCAACTGCCACTACAAGGTTCCGGAGTGGGATCTTCCGATGCTGCAGAGGTGTGTTGAGGCGGGTGTGCCGATTGCGATTGGCACCGACACACACCGCAAGCGGGAGTTTGGCGAGTTCAGCTACCACGAGGAGTTGCTGGCGCAGGCCGGGATCGCTGAGGCGGACTGGGGCACCGCGCTACTGGGCGCTCCTCAGGTACAAAAGATTCCGGCATCCTAGTGGCTAACAGGTGAAACCAAGGGGCTCGAGGTCTGTCTATTGAGTCACGGAACAAGTGCCTTGCATCGTGGCTTACAACGCACCCTTAGGCACGTATCGAAACGAATGGGGCTCGCCCTTTCGGCGGGCGAACGATACGGATGCCCACCTGCCCACATCCCTATGAGTTGCAGAGCCTGATCGACGGCGCCGCGAGCGACGAGGAGTTGCGGCGGCTCCGCGAGCATGCGGCTGGCTGCGATGCGTGCGCCAAGCACCTGGCGGAGCTCGAACGTCTGCGCTGGCTCTTGCGGGCCAAGCGCCTTGAGCCGCCGGCCGGCCTGCTTGAGCACATCCTGCAGTTTGTGGCGACGGCGATTCCCGTACGGAAGCTCGCCTGCAAGGAAGCGCGCGAGCTTGCCAGTGCCTACATCGACGACGAGCTCAATGAGCTTGAGCGTGAGACCCTCGAAGCCCACCTCTTCGCCTGTGATGACTGCTTCTACGAATACGTTGCGATGCGGACAGCCGCGCAAGCCATGCGCGAGGCCCCGCCTGTGGTGGCCAGTGAGGGGCTGAAGGCGCGGATCCTGGCGGCTGTGGCTGCTGATGAGGTATCGGCTGCACCGACACCCGCTCCGCCGATGGTGCGTGTCCGTTTTGCGCCGGCATCAGGATGGCGCCGCGTCCTTGTTCCGACGATGGCGATTGCTGCGATGGCGGTTCTGTGCTTCGGCGTGGTGCAGGTCATGAACCAGCCGAGCGCTCCTGGAGTTCCCGGCCCTCAGCCTGCGGCCACGGTGGCATCAGCCCCGTCTGTGCAGCCGGAAGCGTCTGCCACCGTCCCGTCAGATCGCCTTGATACTGAAGCGCCGGCAACGCCCGCACCGGGGACGCCGGTCGCCGCACCTTCTGTGAACACGCCGCCTGCCACTACCCTGGCGAAGCCGGAAGAGGCACGACTGGCAGCAGGCCCCGCGGCAACTGTGGGGCTTCCGAGAGCCACGACGAACCGTGGCGTAGCAGCGCCCTCACGTGGTACCAAGCCTGTCTCGAGGATGGTGGCGAGTGCGGCGACGTCGGCTGTCCGGGGCGGCAGTACTTCGGCTCCGCGTCGGGTTGCCGTCCTTGCGCCGCCGGTCACTCGCGAGGCACCGCGACTGGCTTCCGCCGGTCGAACGGCCAGCACTCCGCGAGCGGGTTACCGCCCCAACGTCCTTCGCACCTTGGCACCTTCGGCGAGCATGGCCTCGACGGGCGTCACCGGTGTGCGGTCGCTGGGCTCCGGTGGGCCCTCTGCGCCCCTGACGCGCCCGGAACCCCGGATCGCCCGAAACGATGGTCTTGAGGAGACGCCGGCGGACCGGCTGGAGAGCCGCCGTCTGGTGAGGACAGTCTCCGGTTCGCACCGGGTATACGAGGGGTCGGGCGACGTGCGTGAGAAGCTGGCGGCTGTCTCGAGCCGGATCAATGAGGAAGCGAACTCCGGACGCCGCCTGAGCGGTGGCTCCGGGATGGCGCTGGGTAAGGACTAGCCGGAGACCGGACCGATACGTGGCAACCCCGGGCGAGGCACACCGGGGCTGAGTTCGTCGTGTTCACCTTTGGAGACCACCCCTTGCGGACACGGCAGTAGCGTGGTATACTCCAGCCTTGCTTTGGGCAGGAGCCCGCGAGGCTGCTGCAATCGAGGAGACGAGGCACCATGAAACCGGATATCCATCCCCAGTACGTTGAGTGCAAGGTAATCTGCGCTTGTGGCGAGACCTTCATGACGCGCTCCACGAAGCCCGAGATCAAGGTGGAGATCTGCAGCAAGTGCCACCCGTTCTTCACCGGCACGCAGAAGATCGTTGACACCGAGGGTCGGGTCGAACGCTTCATCAAGCGTTACGGTCTGCAGGAACGCTACACAAAGAAGTCCTAGCTGCGCGAGGCTAACCGACAGGCCCAGGCGTCATGGCGCCTGGGCTTTGCGCTACCCCTGAGGTATGTGGACGATGGACGAGACACCCACGGGCGAGGCGACGACCGAGGACCGCGACACGCAGCCTGCAGGAGGTGCTGAGAAGCACTTCTACGGCGGCCAGGCGGTCATTGAGGGCGTCATGATGCGCGGGACCGACCGGTATGCTGTTGCGGTACGCCGGGAGGATGGGGAGGTCGTCGTCGGCGAAAAACCCATCGAGAACTACACTGACAAGCACAAGTGGGCCAAGTGGCCGCTGATCCGCGGCAACGTGGCGATGGTCGACAGCCTGATTCTCGGCTTCGCGGCGCTGCAGTTCTCGGCCGATGTTCTCGCCCAGGAAGAGAACGAGAAGGCGGCCGCAAAGGCCGTGGAGGAGGGAAAGGCGGCCCCGGAGCCGGACAAGCCTGCCACAGGAATCGGCCCCGTGCTCATGACCCTCACCACGGTCTTCGCGACGGTGCTTGCGCTGGGTCTGTTCGTGATCCTGCCCACCTGGGCTGTGGACTGGACGATGGGGAAGATGGCCACCGGTGCCTCCTACGGCGAGTCCGTGCTGCGCAACCTGGTGGAGGGCTGCATCCGCCTCTTGGTGATCGTGTTGTACATCGTCTGCATCAGTGCGATGAAGTACGTGCGGCGCGTCTTTGAGTACCACGGGGCGGAGCACGCGACCATCAACTGCTTCGAGGCCGGCGAGGCCGTGACCGAGGAGAACTGCCTGCGCCACAGCCGGCTGCACCCTCGCTGTGGCACGGCCTTTCTGCTCGTGGTGGTTGTGGTCAAGATCATCCTTGGCTGCTTCTTCGGCTGGCCCACACCGCTGATTCGCTCCGTGATCCGTCTGGCGCTTCTGCCTGTAGTTGCCGGGATTGCCTACGAGGTCATCCGCTGGGCCGGACGCCACCGCGAGTCGTTGTTCTCTCGGATCTTGGCGGCGCCGGGGATGCTGATGCAGGTGCTGACCACTCGGAAGCCGGAAGCTACGCAGATACAGGTGGCCATTCATGCTCTGGCTGCCGTTGCCTGCGAGTTCGACCTGCCCTCCGGCTGGCAGACTGCCCGTCGCCTTCCCGTTCCACTCAGCGCCCAGCCGAAAAGCGAGTAGGACCTTCCCCGCAACGGCTCTCCCACTGAGGCGGCCCAGGGTGTGTCCCGGGACCGCCCTTGCCAGACAGTTGGCTGTCGTAGGTCGACGCAATACATACCTTCGCCGGTGACGCTCTCGCGACACCGGATATCCCAGAGGCGAGCTGGACACCCCATGGACCTGACAGGCCCCTTTGACAAAATGACGGCCGAGTTGGATGAGCTCGCCCACAGGCTGAGCGATCCCGCGGTCATTGCCGACAACAACCTGTTCCGCGACCTGTCGCGACGGCACTCCGAGTTGGAGCCCGCTGTTGCGTTGTGGAAGGAGTACCAGCAGGCGCTTCAGGACAGCGAGGAAGCCGAGGCGATGCTTGCCGAGGCCGAGGACGATGAGATGCGTGAGTTCCTCGCTGCGGAGCATCAGGAAGCGGCCCAGAAGGTGGAGAAGCTACACCACCGACTGCTGCGCGAGTTGCTCCCGAAGGACCCGCGGACCGATCACAACGCGATCGTGGAGATTCGGGCCGGCACGGGTGGTGAGGAAGCCGGGCTCTTCGCCGGCGACCTGTTCACCATGTACTCGTGTCTGGCGGAACGCCGGCGCTGGAAGCTGGAAGTCCTCGATAGCAACGAGTCGGACCTGGGCGGGTACAAGGAGATCACCTTCATCCTCGAGGGGCGCGGCGTGTTCGGGATCATGCGGCATGAGAGCGGTGTTCACCGCGTCCAGCGAGTGCCCAAGACCGAGTCACAGGGCCGCATCCACACTTCGGCGGCCAGCGTTGTGGTGCTTCCCGAGGCCGAAGAGGTCGACGTGGAGATTGACGCGAGCGACCTGCGGATGGAGAACTTCCGAGCGGGTGGCCCCGGCGGACAGCACATGCAGAAGAACGAGACCGCCGTGCGGATCACGCACATCCCGAGCGGCATTTCGGTAGCGTCCTCCAACCAGCGCAGCCAGATGCAGAACCGCGACCAGGCCATGCGCATGCTGCGTACGCGGCTGTATGAGATGGAGGTCGAGAAGCGTCAGGCCGAGGAGTCGGCGGCCCGTCGTCTGCAGGTGAAGAGCGGCGACCGGAGCGAGAAGATCCGCACCTACAACTGGCCGCAGGACCGCGTCACCGATCACCGCATCGGGATGACGATCCACAACATCCCGGCCATCTTGAACGGCGAGGTTGACGACCTGCTCCTGGCGCTGCAGGAAAACGAGGACGCCGAGCGGCTCAAGGAGCTGTCAGAAGCCTGATGACGGTCAACCAGGCCTTGAGGCAGGCGGAAGACACTTTGCGGCAGTCAGGCGTCGGTTCCCCGGGAACCGACGCCTGTGTGCTCATGGCCCACGTGTTGGGGGAGACGCTAAGCCACCTGCCGACACGGTTCCGCAGCGAGCTTGGGCCAGTGGAGCAGGAACGCTTTGATGCGCTGGTCGCGCGGCGTGCCCAACGGGAGCCCCTGGCGTACATCACCGGCGAAACCTGGTTCATGGGCCTGCAGTTCCACTGTGATCCGCGAGCCTTCGTGCCGCGTCCGGACACCGAGATACTGGTGGAGACCGTGCTCAAGCAGATGGGCAAGATGGGCGCGGCAACTGCTCAAGAGCCTGTGCTGATTGGCGAGGTTGGCACCGGAACCGGGTGCATCGCGGTTTCGCTGGCGCATCACTTGCCCGCAGTGCGGCTGTTTGCCAGCGATGTGTCTGCAGAGGCGTTGGAGCTGGCCCGGGAGAACGCTCGCATGAATGAGGTCGAGGCACGGGTGCAGTTCGCCTGCGGTCCTGACCTGGAGCCGTTGAAGGCCGCCGGGCTGCTGGACCGAATCGCTGTACTGGTCTCGAATCCCCCGTACATACCCGCGGGCGAAGTGCCGACGCTGGAGCCGGAAGTCTCGCAGGCGGAGCCCCGTGTGGCGCTGGAAGGCGGTCATGACGGCCTGGAGTTCTACCGGCGGATACTGCCCCAGGTGGCGTCCTTGCCGTCACTGCGGCTGGTGGCCTTTGAGTTCGGAGTGGACGAAGACGAGCCGCTGGGGCGGCTGTTCGAGGAGTTGCTGCCCGGCTGGTCCTGGCACGTAGAGCTAGACCTGGCGGGTCTGCCGCGGGTCATCTGGGCTGCGCGGAACGCCTGAGTCCCTCCACCTGTTGTCCGTCGTTCCCCTGTGTTTCCCCCTTGCCTCACGATCCAAGCAGAGAGAAGGCCGCCCAGTAGTAGGGATGGGCGTACCTGGCGGCGGCTGAGTCTGGAGCCCGCTGGTAGGCCTCTCGTGCCTGCCGGAGGAAGACGCGCTGAGCCTCGCACAGGGCCAGAGGCGGGTCAGCGCCGCGAAGAAGCAGAGCGTGGTAGCGGCCCACCAGGTCGGCAGTCGCTTCATCCGGAACGCCCCAGAGGGTGGCGGTGACGGCCTGTGATCCAGCGAGCATGAAGGCGACGGCCAGGCCGAGGATGCCCTCACCTCGGGCATAGGCTCCCTGGGCGGTGTCGCAGGCTGAGAGGGTCACCATGCGGGCGTTCAGCCGCAGCCCCAGGATCGCGGGGGCGTAGAGGCGTCCGTCACCGGGCGAGGGGAGACTCGCCTGCGAACCACGCAGACCGGGATTCGTGAGGGCCAGGAAAGAGTGCTGCGGCCGATCGGGGTAGAGGACGCAATGGGTCGCGAGGAGCAGGAAGCCGAAACGGTCGAGCTCTGGCGCCTGCAGCAGCGAGGGAGAAGCTGCCCAGGAGAGCAGGCCGAGGTTGCCCTGCCAGCGCACCTGCTCAGGCGTCTCGTAGAGGCTTGCCGGGCCTGGGGCCGCTGAGAGAGCCGCCTGGGCCTCAAGACGCGTGCCGGGCAAGGGCGGCAGCGGATCCAGGGAAGCGGGAGAGAAAGCCAGAACCTTCGGTGTCGGGATGGGCCGGTCACGCGTCCGAGCCCGCGCATCGGCCAGGGTCAGGACGGGATCGGCGAAGGCACACAGGTTCGGTGAGGGCGCAGGCCTGGTAGCCCAGGCCTCCTGCAGCATCTGATAGACCGTGACCGAAGGCAGCACGTGGAAGGCCCAGCGCTCGGCGGCGAACTGGACTGAGGGCGCCGCGAAGACCCGTCCCGCAGGGGCCTCGTCCACCTCGGGTGCGAAGGTGGTCACCAGGGCTCCGAAGGGCAGGTAGCACAGCGGACCATCGGGCACGACGGCGACCGTGGCGGCCCCGGTCTGCTGCAGCTCATCCTCCACTGGGCGCAAGGTCAGGTCATAGAGAGCAGCCGCGACGCGCAGATGCTGGTCTTGCCAGGTCAGGGCCTCGGTGCGCTGCGCTTCTGTGCCCTTGCCGAGGGCCTCCATCGGCTGTCGCAGCAGCCAGACAAGCTCCTCAAGGGTGAACTGGGCGGCCAGCTCCTGCGGAGTCAGGAGCCCCTCGGTGTCGGGTGGCAGACCGGCCGCCTGTCCTGCCCGGAGACGCGCCTGATGCAGTCGGCCCAGGACCTGTTGGCCCACCAGCTCGCGGACGTGACCAGTGAAGAGCTCGTCGCCTGCTCCGGCTGAGAGGGTTGGGGTTTCGCGGAGGCTGAGACCGTCGCGGGTGACGAGGATCGCGAGAAGCCGTCCGCGGAGGAGCTTGAGTTCCAGCAGCGCCGCGCTGGTCGGAAGGCTGCGGCGCAGTCCGTCGAGAGTGATGAGGTGCGGCGCGAGCGGCCGGGTGAAGAGTGTGTCGGACCAGGCCATCTCCGCGCTGCGACGCCGAGCACTCACCTCCTGAAGCTCCGTGCGAAGGGCGAGTTGCTGCGCCGGGGCGCCGGGCGTGCTGAGCAGCCGGGAGGTTAGCAGCGCCTCGCGGTCGGTCAGGTCGGCTAGCTCTGTCCAGGGGCTCTGGGCTCGCGCGTCCGGCGACAGGGCCGCAAAGGCGAGAAGACAGTCGCCGAGGACCCGGGCACGGGCGCTCTCGGAGAAGTGCAGAATCGCTTCCTCGTAACTCGACCAGCCCTGCCACAGTGAGGGGACGGGCAGGCCGAAGCCGGTCCAGAAGCTCGGCTCCTTCTCGCCGAGCTCCTGCGGGACCAGCGGCAGGCCGCTGTGGCGCATCTTGAGGAGCAGTTCGAGGAGCTGGTCGTAGACCCAGCTTCTCTGGCCGAAGTGACCGGCACGCAGGGCAGGCGTCGTGGCGGCACGGGTCCGCAGTTGCTCGATGAGGTTGACCGCGCGGGCGAAGTGCCGGTAGCTTGCGTAGTAGTCGCCGGGTTGTCCGCGACGGCGCAGGACCTCACCGAGACCGGCCTCGACCTTGTACAGGTCCTCCGGGAGCCAGGTCGCACCGGCAGCAGTGAGTGTTCGGGCCATCTCACGCAGGCTGGTCTCCGACTGGCGCAGGGAGTTGAGCGCCTCCTCGTTGCGTCCGGCCCGCAGCAGAGCGATGCCCAGGTTGCTGTGGCAGGAGGCCTGCTCGAGGACCGTCCCGGGCACCGACTGGTAGAGGGCAAGCGCCTTCTGGTAGGCCTGCAACTCTCCGGCGGCATCGCCAAGGTCGCCATAGGCCGCGCCAAGGTTCTGCAGGCAGGAGGCCTGTTGGCGGGCTGTGTCGGGGAGGGACTGATACAGCTCTAGGGCCCTGAGAGTGGTGTCCACGGAGCGTTGCGAGAGCCCCGATTCACAGTAGGCGCTGCCAAGGTTCTGGAGGACTTCAGCCTGCTTGCGGGCCGAGTTCGGTTGGCCTTCGGCAAGACGCAGCGCCTCCTGCGTGAGAGAGATCTTGCGTTCCAGATCGCCCAGTCGCCCATAGGCGACGCCAAGGTCCCGCAGTGCGTCGACCTGGAGGGACTCCGTGCCCGGCGTCTTGCGGCCCAACTCGACGGCCTGCTCAAGCCACTCGATCTGCCGCTGGTGTTGCCCGCGGTCGCCTGCCAGCACGCCGAGGGTGAGGAGGCATTGGAGTTGCTCCGTTTCGGCTTGTGGGACTTGCCGGTAGAGGCTGAGGGCCTGCTCGCAGGAGGACTCCTGCCCGGCGCTGTCCTTGAGGTGTCCGCGGGCGTCTCCGGTCGCCTGGAGACACTGGGCCTGCTCCCAGGTCGTGTTCGGAACGCGCCGGTACAGGTCCAGCGCCTCGGAGAGACGCTGAAGACCCGCTGCGGGCTGACCGGTTCGGGTCTGGGCGGTGCCGAGGTTGTACAGGCAGCCGGCTTGAAGGGCCTCGGTGCCCACAACTCGCTGGAGGCTGGTCAGGGCGGCGGTCCAGTGGGCGATAGCGGCCGGTGTGTCTCCGGCCCGGTCGGCCTCCAGCCCGGCACGGAACTCGGCGCGAGCCTGCTCAACCTCGTCAGCCGCGCAGGCGACGAAGCCGGTGAAGCCTAACAGAAGCGTGCAGATCAGGGCGCGCAGCATCGCCAACCATCCCCTGAAGGGCGTCGGGCGTCCTTCCCGCGCAGCTACTCCACGGCGAGCAAGTCCTTGAAGACGGGCTTGAGCTCGTCGGCCATCCCCGCGACTTCCATCACCATCGCGCGTAGCAGCTTGTCGTTGATGTGCGTCTCCTCGACGCCGCAACCGGCGAAGAACATGCCGTCCTCATAGCCCACATGCGACAGCCAGGGCCCCGCGTTCACCTGGGCGACCTTGCGCCACAGGGCAGTCGGCACGTCCTCGTCTTTGGCCGCCACGATATCGGCGTAGGCCACCGCTCGGTTCTCGTGAAGGCGGACAACGACCAGTTGCAGGCCGTTGTCGCCGCGCATCAGCAGGCAGCCGGTGGTGGGGTCCTCCATCATGTAGTGGAGGCCAGTGGCCTTGAGGAGCGTCTCCAGCTTGCCCGGCGGAGGTGGCGTCGGCGGAGTCGTTGCCGCCGGTTCCTCGCACCAGGCAAGCTGAGTCAGGGCACCCAGTATCGCCACCAGTGCAAGGGCGAGGCATACGACGGCCCTGGTGCGGTTGCCCTGCGATATTGAGCTAGGAGCGCGGTTGGGCGCGAGCATCGCAATCACCCTGGACTAGGAGATTGGGCCCTGGGTCAGGGCCAGAGCCTTGATCTTGCCGGCGTCGACTAGAACCGCCAGACGGGCGCCGGAGTAGTAGCGGTACGGGCGACCGTCGCCGAGACGCACCGTGGCATCGAAGGTCGGGAGGAGCTTGTCCAGACTCGCCACCGGGTCGCCGAGGCGCAGGCGACCGGTCTCGGCTCCATCGACCGAGACGACGGCGACCGCTGTGCTGCTCCCCGTGAGGCGGGCGCGGATCAGCGACTGGTGGAAGAAGGTCAACTCGAGACCGTCGGACAGGTAGCGCCAGCTCGCGAGCGGAGCAGACGCTCCCGCAGCCGCCGGTCCAGACTTGCCGCCAAAGGGCACGACTGCTTCGGGACTTCCCAGTCGGCGCACCACTGCCTGCAAGCTCGTGCCCAGGTACAGCGCCGCCTCGCGGCAGAGGAAGTGGACGCTGACCTCCCTGGGCCGAGGCGCAAGGAGCTTGCTCTCGGGTCTCGGCTCACGCCCCAGGCTGCGGCAGAGGGAGAGATAGCGCGGGTAGGTGTACTGCCACTGTGCGCTCGGGTAGGGGAGCTCACGTAGTGCGGTCTCGAGTTCACCGGCGGCCTGTTGGCGCTCGGCCTCCGTGCCCTGACCGGCCAGCAGAAGGGCCAGGTTGATAGTGGGCGACTTGGCCAGAGCTGCGGGCGCATCGCTGGACACCAACTCCGGCGCCAGACGGAGCAGCTCCAGAGCCTTGTCCGGCTGGCCCAGCAGCTTCAGCGCCAGCGCCATGTTGTTTGCCATCGCCCAGCGAGTGTCCTCGGCATGGCGCTCCAGCGGCACGGCCGCCATGGTCTCCTTCGCGATGGCCGCCAGAGGACCGTCCGGTGCGATCAGATAGGCGTAGGCAAGGTTGCCCATCGCAAGCGGGTACTCGGTCTGGAGCGTCAGCGCTTCCTTGAGGTGACCGACGGCCTCTTCCCACTTCCTGCGCAGGGCAGCGAGTTGCTCCGGCGTGAGACCTGCGCGTCGCGGCTCGACCGGAAGGAAGGTGGCATACCCGATGGGCACCGGCTGGCCGAGATCACAGCGCTCCCAGTAGTCGCCGGGGAGCTCGCGGTAGTACTGCAGCAGCAGGCAGTAGCCAAGATTGCAGTGGACCTCGGGCGACTTGGGGAAGGTCTCGAGAGCGCCACGGAAGCACTGCTCGGCACAGGGGTAGTTGCCGGCGCGAAGCAGGTCCACGCCGACCTCGAAGTCAAGGGCCGCCTGCCAGAGCTCTGCGCTGATCTTGTCAAGGGCGGCGAGACGCTCGGTGTAGGTGGGATGGTCGCCGCCGAGGGCTTCCCAGAAGCTGTTGTCGCCAAGACGCTCGCGCAGGTGAGAGAAGGCCAGGACCGTGCCGCCGGGGTCATAGCCGGCACTGGCAGCGAGCTTGGCCCCGAGAGCATCGGCCTCGATCTCCATCTCCCGCGAGGTGGCCAGCTCCAAGACGACATCCTCCTGCTGGAGAGCGCGGAGACGGTCGCGGGACTCCTGCAGGTGGTGTCCGAGAACCACATGGGCCAGCTCGTGGGCCAGGATACAGGCCAGGGCATCGACGCTGTCATCGGCAGCCTTGTCTATCAGGCCGAGGTTCACCGAGATGCCAATCTCCAGGTGATCCGGCGTACCACCCAGTATGCGAGAAGCAGCGTTCGGGTCGTCATCGGGACGGATGGTCACCGTGGGCCGTCCGGCAAGCCAGGCAGGTGCCTCCGTAGCGGACCACAGCCGAGCGAAGGCCTCCTCCGCACGAGCCTGCCACCACGAGACCGGGTGCGTGGTCTCGGCGAAGGTGGCCGTGACGACGGTTGCGAGCAGGGACAGAGCCAAAGCCATCTGTGCCAGGCGGCGCATCGATCTCACCTCCTCAGTCCAGGCCCGGTTGGCTGCCTCGTTACCTGAAGCCACCTCAGAGCCGTCAGATCGTTGGTGCGCAAGGTCACACGTGTTGGTGACGCGCTGAGCGTCGTCAGCAGGGCACCGGCGTGCGGAAGTGTGTTGGGAACCAGCGACGCCGTCAGCCCGGTAGGACTGAGCCTGCAAGGCGACTTCGAGAGCGCGCAGGGACGCGGGCAGGGATTGCAGGCGAAGGCGGCTTCGACTGCGAGGCCGCTCAAGGTCCAGCCATGAGGTCCCGGCGCTTCGACCGCGGGGAAGACTTGCGTGGTCGTCGGAGTTGCCGGCAGCGAGACCTCCTCAGCGTAGCCTGACCCGCAGAGGAGCGCAGCGGCCACCATCACCAGGGCGATGCGTGTCATGGCTGGCGCACCTCCGCGTTCTCGGCGGCTTCGAGGGACTGCAGCAGCGCCGTCGCCCGGGGCGTGTCGCGGCGAAGGCCTTCGGTCTCCTCCACATCGAAGCGCCTTACTGCGCCCTTGTCGAGGTCGTTGACGAGGCCCTCCCGGGCCATGCGGTCGAGGTCGACGGTCACGGGCTTGCGCGGGCTGGTTGGCTCCGCGAAGGCCAGGAGAGCGGAAGGTGCGATTGGGTTGACAAGCTCCTGGGGTGGTGTCGGCGTGGTCTCGGCCGGAGCTGAAGGCCTGACGCCTTGCGGTCGCGACGGCGCGCGCCGGGGTGCCCGACGCGTCCGAGGCAGCGGATGCCGGGCTGCCGCCATCTGAACTCGTGGTGCGAAAGCAGGCAAAGGAACAGGCGGTGCGACCTGGGGAGGACTCGGCGGCGTGACGGAGGGTGCAGTTACGTGAGGGGCAGTTGGCGGCGGAAGCAGGTACCGTCCGGGGCCGAGGACCGTCACCACGAGCAAGACCAGGGCCGTCGCTGCAAGGGAGGCGAGGGCCCAGCGACGTCCCACGGCCGGCTCGAAACGGTAGCGCACTGAGACCGGCGGCGCGACCTCCGCAGTGAGCTCGCCGACCAGGCGCCGGCACTGGTCGCACATCTGCAGGTGGGCCTTGATCACCTGCGCCTTGCCTTTGGGCATCCGTCCTTCGGCGTACCGCGCGAGTTCCTCGGCCGTGAAGGCGGGGCATTCGTCTCCCACCTGATCCGTGACGGCCTTCCAGAACCCGTCGTCCGGGGTAGGTGTGTCCATGGCTCTCAGCTCCCGACCCCAAGGGTGTCGGCGGTGAAGCCCTTCTTCTCCAGACAGTCCCGCAGCTTTCGGTCGGTCCGGTACACGCGCGTGCCCACGGTGTTGATGCTCAGGTGGAGCGCTTCGGCGATCTCGTTGTGCTGCTGACCGTGGAAGCGATGCCTGACCCAGACTTCGCGCATCTCGAGAGCGACCGGCTGGAGGCAGTCGGCTAGAGCCTGTCTGAGCATCGACTGCAAGGTGAGGCGCTCAGGATTGCCGGTCGATCCGTTGGCTCCGCCGACCCGCTCGAAGGCCTCCGGGTCCTCCTCGGCACCCATCTCGCTCTCGAGGGTGTAGCGCTGACTGCGTGTCGCCTCCTGCTGGTGGAACCGCATCTGGGTCTTGAAGAGAACCGCCAACGCCCAGGTCTCGAAACGCGCTCGCCACTGGAACCCGGCAAGCTGTCGGAGGATGACGAGGAGCGTTTCCTGAAGGATCTCCTCGCGGGCCTCGGGCGGCACGCCTCGCTTTGAGAGTGCGCGCTCGAAGATGCCCCGGCAGTGCTGGGTGACCAGCTCGCAGGCGGCCTGGTCGCCCTGCTGGGCTCTCCGGACGTCTCGTGGGCTGAGCTCCTGGGCCATAGCGGTCCTCCGCTGATGGTCAAGCCACGAACTCCCACTATTGTATCATCCGGGGCCGCGATTCGTTGGTGCAGTCACGGCGGCTTTTCTTCCCGGTAGACGGAGGAATCTCTGGGAGCGAAGCAAGGAGGCTAGGGCTGGGTGATGCGGTAGGTGGCGAGGGTGGTCTGGTCAACCACACGCTTGCCGCGGGTGGACCAGGCGCGGATCATGAAGAAGCCCGGACCGTCGTCGACGGCCGGCCAGGGGGCAATCAGAGCGACGCCGGTGGAAGTGTAGGCGACCTGGCAGGCTTCGGGCGGCACCTCGGTGAGGTCGCCGTTGCGAAACAGAACGCCGCGCAGGCTGTCTCCCTGCCAGTCGTAGGCTGCGGCCACCCGGCTCTTGGCGCTCGTACCACCGAAGTTGATTGACAAGTGGTAGCCGTAGGACCGCGAGGGCTTCCGCCGTGTGATGAGATCCACGATGAGGTGACGGTTCGCCCGCGACACGGTGACAATGCGCAGGTCGGCCCTGGGGTACCTGGCCGAGGAGTCTGTGTCTGCGATGGGATCGTTGATCACGACCTGCGGCGGGACGAAGCGTCGACCGGGCCAGGTGCGGACCCCGACCTCGCCAAAGAGCTCGTTTGCGCGGGCGAAGGAGGTCAGCAGTGGGTCGATGCCTCCGCCCTGCGTACGGTAGGACAGGATGGCCTTGCGCTTGTCGATGGTCTGCCCCAGTGTGAGCGGGAAGGCAAGCCACCGGGTGTCGCTGCCGGAGGCCAGGCGCGCAGGCGGTTCCAGGGCAAGCCAGGGCCGGTAGCGCCTCGGCGTCGGCCAATGAGGACGATGGATGAGGTAGCTGTAGGTGCGACAGCGGCCGGCAAAGCTCTCGCCCTCCAGTGTCAGCTCCTCCAGGGCGTAGCGGACGAAGGCGTAGGTTGGCCAATGGTCGACGTGTATGTCGTTGGGGTGGAGCGTGATGACGGCGTCAGGCTGCAGACGCTTCAGCAGCGTCTTGATGTCGGCAAGGGCGCACTCCCCGGCGTAGGGCGTGCTACGGGAGAACGTGTTGGTGTAGGGTGAGCGTGTGGTCCGCGTTCTCACTGATCGCACGGGGTACTCCCGGGACCAGTGGTTGGGAAGCCACATCTGGTTGAGGTAGTTGTTGGGATAGCCCAGGAAGGTGACGGCGGACTCGGGCAGCCCCAGGTACTCCATCGCCTTCAGTGTTTCCTGCTGACGCCGATAGCCCAGGCGGACGAAAGCGGCAGAGCTTGGCCGCAAGGCCTCCTCGAAGAGCACCACGGACATTTCGGGGTACTCACCGTTGGTCATCAGGGCGATGTGCACTTGCGCCTTCGTCAGCAGGGAACGCTGGATCAGCCCGGCGCAACTGAGGGTCTCGTCGTCGGGATGGGGAGCGAAGATGAGGATCCGTTCGCCCGCCCGGGGCTCCTGCATCAGCTCCAGCGGGGGCTCCGAGTGCCGGTTCAGCTCGTAGAGGGAATGAGACAGGGCCAGACGGCGCCCTGCCTCGCCGAGGAGCATGACAAGGACCACCGGGATCAGCCAGTATAGCCAGCGACGCCTAGGCATGGTCGGTCTCCTCTGAGGGAGCGCCGCCGGCTGTACGGAGGTCACGCAACATGATCAGCCATTCGCCCTGAGTGTCCCTTGTGGTGCCACGCTGGACGAAGCCCACGCGCTCGTAGATGCGGATCGCGGGCTCATTGCCCGGCCGCACCTCCAGGCGGATCAGGTGAGCGCCAAGGCTCTCCAGGTATTCCACGGCCTTCGCCACCAGTTGCCCGCCGAGCCCCTGGCCCTGAAGGTCCGGACGTACCGCGACGGAGAAGATACGGGCGTCGCTGTGCAGTTCGGGCTGTCGGGACTCGTGCCACAGGGCCAGCCAGTTCCTCACGGCCACCACCGCGGGACGAAGACCGATCCCGTACCTGAAGGTGAGCCAGCGGAGGAGCAGGCGGAAGATATGGCCACGGAACACAGCCACGCGGAAGACGCGCGAGAGACGCCGTGGGGCAAAGACGTAGCCGGAGACTACACCCTCGACCGTACCGACCAGGAGCGCCCTGGGCTCGGCCTCAAGGCAGATGGCGAAGACATCGGCCATCACCTGGGGCCCGATCGGGTGGCCGACGTAGTGCTCAACGCTCTCGGGGAAAGCAGCCAGGAAGACCTCTGCGATGGCCGGGAGGTCCTGCACGGTGGCCTGTCTGATCTCGAGGGACTCCTGCAAGGCAGGTCTCCTGTCTGAGGCCGGGGCCTGGAGTTGCGGACTGGTGTACGTGTGGGAAGTCTAGATGTCGGCGGAAGGCGTTACCGGAAGGATGGGAGTACCCTCCGGGGGACCAGGAAGTGCAGCATGAACTGTGAGTTGCGACCTTCGCTGCCTGCCATCACCTGCAGCGCCCTTAGTCTACCTCGTAAACGCGGCCTGGGACTGCTACTGTTCCTGGCGGCCTCGATGCTGTGGGTGCTCCCTGGATGCTACCATACCGGGGCTCGTGGTGCCGACTCCCATCCTGGGCCTGCGGCACCGGGTGAGGCCAGTCCCGCACCGACGGCAGCGGAGCCGCCGACCCCTTCGGTACTGGAGAACTCGCTTGAGCCTGCCGCCTCGGGGCCGGCAGTTGAGGCACCGGTGCGACGAGCACCGCAAGTGGCGAAGGTGGTCCACGGTCCCCGCAGTCGGCACTGGGTCGCGCTCACCATCGACGACGGCCCGCATCCGGGGTACACACCCCGACTGCTGGCGACCCTCAAGCACTACAAGGTGAAGGCCACGTTCTTCGTGGTCGGCGAGATGGCAGACCGCTATCCTGAGTTGGTGCAGCAGGAGATTGCGGACGGGCACAGTATCGGCACCCACACCTACACTCATGCTAACCTGCGCACGCTGAGCGAGAAGCAAGTGCAGAACGAGATCCGGGAAGGTGGGGCCTCGGTGAAGCGGTTCACCGGGTCGACCCCGACGATCCTGCGCCCGCCCTTCGGGTTCTACAACACCTACGTGGCCCATGCAGCCAACGCGCTTGGGTACACCGTCGTCCTGTGGAGCCTGCACTCCGGAGACAGCCAGGGCCTCAAGCCCGACCGGATCATGGAGCGGATTCACGGCGTGAAGGATGGTGACCTCATCCTCATGCACGACGGCTATGGCTACACGCCGAGGGTCCTGCCGCGAGTGCTTGAGTACCTCAAGAGCCGTGGCTTCGAGTTCGTCACCGTGCCTGAGATGTTGCAGCAGATGCCGCCTGATGCCTCCAAGCCGAAGGTGAGTCCCCGGAGTGCCCTCAGCTCTCTGTCCACTCCAGCATGTCGGTTTCCACGAGCTTGCGGTCTTGCAGCACCAGGGTCTTGATCTCACAGGGGCCGAAGTGCAGCGGGTAGACCGCATCGGGGCCGAAGCGCATGCTGGTCTCGGTCTCGGCGCCGGTGGTCTCGTAGGCCCGCAGGCACCAGCCTCGACCATCCTCCTGCTGCTTGAGGACTTCGAGGATCACGTTCGGCGCCTCGATCTCGGCCAGTGAGGCGGCGGGTGGCAAGGTTCCGCAATGGGCCGGCTCCTCGCGCAGCAGGCACGGGTGGTTCAACTGCTGACCCTGGCGGACGACGTCGCCTTCACGCCAGTCACCGGCATGCGGCAGGAGCGCGTAGGTGAACTCCTGGACGCCCTGGTCGGTGAACTCGTAGCGGCGGCGCGGGTCGACCTTGGCCGGGTCGTGGAAGCAGTAGATCGGCGTACGCAGAACGCTGAGCCGCAGCTGCCCCTCGCAGACGTCATAGCCATACTTCGCGTCGTTGAGGATGGCGAGCCCGGCCTGCACGTCCTCAGCCAGCCTTCCACTGACGTCGGCCCAGCGCTGGGCAGGCTCCTCGTTGCCCGTGGGCTGACGGGTCACGTAGCCGTAGGGCACCTCGTAGGTCGCCTCGGGCTCCGCAAGGCGAGTGGGGAAGTCGAGCTTCAGGAACTCGTGGTGTCCGTGGTAGTCGACCCAGAGCCGCACGTCGATCCGCGGCACGGCGGCATAGAATCGGATATCCTGACGCAATCGCGAGTCGCCGTGGGCCATCTCCACGATCATGCGTGCCCGCACGGGACCGGCCTCGACGATCTCCGGCGGCCTGACTGCCCGGAAGCGCCCAATCTCCTCGCGGAAGGCGGGCACACCGTGGCTCCAGGTGTCTGAGGGGTCGTCGATGACCACCGGCACGTTTGCCGGACCCGCCAGGAGGTCCTTCCCGGTACGTCGGTCGAGCAGGCGCGTCAGGTAGCCGCTCTCCGCGTCGAACTCCACGCGGTACAGCGGGGTCTGCAGGTAGCTAGTCCCGAAGCTGAAGGGGCAGTTCGTCTCGGGCGTCTCGGCCTCCGTCGTGGCCGGCACCATGCGGTAGGTGCGATAGCCGCAGGCCGGCACCTCAGCCAGGAAGGCCACACCGAGGGTCATGCCGCGTCCGCTGATGGTGCTGTGGAGGATCTGGAAGGGAATCGGCTCCCCGGCGTCGTCGACCATACGGACGCGGTCGTCCTGATTCGGCCAGGTCACTTCGGTCTCGACCACTTCCGTTCGGCGCCAGGAAAGGGTATTGTAAACAACAAGAGGACGTCCCTGACCGGCGGTGTTGATGGCTGCCGAGACCCGTGTCATGGCGCCGCGGGCGATCCTGGTTGCCGTGGTCTCGGCTTCGCGGTAGTCTTCGATCGCATCATCACAGGCAGGCCGGATGCTGGTTCCGGCGAGGATGTCGTGGAACTGGTTGAAGAGCACACGTTTCCAGGCCGCCTGCAGTGACTCGGCCGGGTACTGGAGATCGGTGAGCTGGTTCGCCAGGACCGCGAGCTTCTCAGCCTGCAGGAGCAGGTTCTCGCTGAGACGGTTGTGTTGCTTGATGGCGGAGACTGCGGTGTAGCAGCCGCGGGAGTGGTACTGCAGTTCCTCGGCGACAGTCGGCAACTTGTCAGCGCGCTCCGCGACCTTCTCGAAGTACAGGTCCGGTGTGCTGAAGATCGCGTCGGGACCCTTGGGGTCGGCCTGCACCTGCAGGATGCTGGCGATGTTGGCCTTGGTGGGACCGCCGCCATGGTTGCCGACACCATAGAAGCACAGGACGTCCTGCAGACCCTTCGGAGTCTGGGAGACGGCGTCAAGAATCCGTTGCCCGATCTCGTCCGCCCATGTACAGTAATGTCCTGGCGCTCGTGCGGCAAGGACCCGGCTACCGTCGGGAGACTGCCACCAGAAAAGAGCAGAGGGTAGCTGCTTCTCGCCGGGATCGGGGCGGAAGAAGCAGTAGGAGCCCATGCGTTGCTTGCGGAGGATCTGGGGCAGCGTAGCAGCGTGGCCGAAGGTGTCGACGTTCCAGCCGGTCCGGGCCATGACACCGAAGCGTGAGTGGAAGTAGCGTTGTCCGTAGAGGCCCTGACGAACGAGGGCTTCGCCACCAGGCACGTTGCAGTCCGGCTGCTCCCACCAGCCGTTCACCACACACCAGCGTCCCCTGGCTATCCAGCGCTTGATCTCGGCGAAGAGCTCTGGGTCGGTCTCCTCGATCCAGGCGTAGGAGGCAGCGCTACTGCGGCAGAAGATGAAGCCCGGGGTGTCGAGGATGCGGTCGATGGCAGCCCGGCAGGTGTCGAGGACCTCCTGGCGTCCTTCCTCCCATCGCCATTGCCAAACCGGGTCGATGTGGGCGTTGCCGATCATGTGTACCGTGTAGCGCGACAAGTCATGCTGTTGCTTTTCCGTCATCCCTATCCCTCCGAGCCTGGGGCACAAGACGCGTCCTACTGTCTTTCGGCAGCGGCCGAGCATCAACCTTCCCTGGAGGGAAGGAAGAGCCCTAACCCTCACGGATTGCATGAGTCACGTCAATGATCGCACTGTGGATTGAACCCCTCTCCGTAAACCTGTCCAAGGCAGCTCTGTGCTTTATCGCGGCGGCGGCTTTCCTCGCCTGGGTCTCGCGCTTCGTGCCCGCACGCGTGCGCCGGTATGCGGGACCGATTGGTCTGGGCGTACTGATTGCCGGCACGCTGGTGGGCTTGTGTCTGTGTCGCGCGCCGGACTGGGACGAGATGGAGCACATGCACTCCTCGTGGCTTGTGGGGAACGGGCTGCTCCCCTTCAGGGACTTTTGGCAGCACCATTCCCCGCTGCTATGGATTTTGCTGGGGCCGGTCGTCCGCCTGCTGGGGCATACCGGCATCGTCTGCGACTTCGCCCGGGTTGTCGCCTTCAGTGTGAGCGCGCTGGGTTGTGTGTTGGTCGTGTTCCTGGCCCGCCGGCTGGCACGGGTCCCGGTGACAGTCGCCTGCACGGCCTTCCTGTGCCTGGGCCTGGCATCTCCCCTTGAGTTCCACGACCTGCGTCCCGATCTGTTCGCCAATGCCCTTGCTCTCGGCGGACTGCTCCTCCTGGTCTCCACGCGCTCGCCCTGGCCGGTGTTCGCCAGTGGTGCCTTGCTGGGGATTGCCGGGGCCTTCACGCCGAAGCACCTGCCGCTGGTAGCTGTGCTGCCGGTGGTGATTCTGTGGGAAGGCCTGGGAGCACGGCGGACGGCCGAGGTGGTGGCAGCGCACCTGATGGGGTTCCTGGCCGGCCTCGCGCCGCTGGCGCTGTGGCTGGCCTTCCACGGACTGGTGGGCGACTTCCTGTTCTGGGTCGTGCAGTACAACAAGGACCCGAAGCTGCGCCTCGGCGGCGAGTTCCCGCTGCTGCTGGTGCTGCTCGTCGGGGCGTGGCTCGTGCGAGTCCGGGCAGACCGCTGGGGCAAGCTGCGCCCTGGGGACCGAGTGATGGCTGCGGCACTGGTGGCCTCGGTCCTGATGATCTTCGTCCAGCCCTTCCACAAGCTCCTGTACGGTGGCCAGGTCTTCGGCCTGCTATCCGTCGCCGTCGGGGCAGGCGAAGCTCAGCGGGCCCTGACCTACCTGTGGAACTCGCGGCGAGGCTGGGTGGTAGGCCTGATCGGCGCGGTCTACCTGGCGCCGACGCTTCTCGTCCTTGCCTACTTCGGCCCGAAGCTACCCTACCTGAGCGGGCGGGACGAGATCGCCACTCTCAACGCCACGGCCGACGGCGCGCCGGTGGTCCTTGTGCCCTCAGAGCACCCGATCTCCGCCCGCGACGCCACGGATCTGAACCAACCCTGGCAGTGGTACAAGTGGGTTCACAAGCCGGAGATCAAGGCCCGGCTGATCGGTATCGTCGACAAGATCGTGGAGACGCGACCGGTGCTCGTACTGGCCGGGTCCAGCGATGCGACGCTGGTCGAGAAGGGCACCTCCACGGAGACGTCGACGAGTCAGAAGACCGAGGCGGAGAAGGCCGAAGCCGAGAAGACTGATGGCACCCTGGCGGACCGTCTCAGGATGGTGGGGATCATCGGGGAGAAGGACGCCACTCGTCTACGCTGCTTCCTCCAGGCGAACTACACGCTGGTTCGCATCAACCGGCACTACTACTGGCTGCGCAACGATCGGCCGATGCTGGCCGGCGTCCTGCCTGTGGCCGGCGAGGGCGAGGAAGAGGAGGACGAGACGTCGACGCCGGGTTCGTCACAGCAGCAACAACAGCAGCAGTAGCGATGCCCAAGCGCTGTGCCCAGACGCCACGGAGAGAGGGCGGAACTCATGGGTCTGACCCACCGGGAGAACTACCTTCGCAACGCGCGCTTTGGCGGGCCGGAGTACCTTCCGTGCACGGTGAGCATTTCCGGGGCCTCCTGGAACCAGCTCCGCGGCGATCTGGAGGATGTTCTGGTGCGGCATCCCTGGATGTACCCGGGCTTCGAGAAGGGTAAGCGGGATTACGAGCACTGGGACTTCGGAAACGCCCACCGGGCAGGGGAGAGGTTCCGCGATGCCTGGGGTTGTGTCTGGGAGAGCGCCATCGACGGCCTGGAGGGCGTCGTCGTCGAGCATCCCCTAACCGACTGGGCGGCGCTGGAAACCTGGCAGCCGCCGGACCCGCTGGTGACCGGCGATCGAGGCCCCGTGGACTGGGAGCAGACAGCGCGTCGAGTCGCCGAGGCCAAGTCCCGGGGTAACCTGACGGTCGGCGGAGTGCCGCATGGGTTCCTGTTCATGCGCCTGACGTACCTGCGCGGCTTCGAGAACCTGATGATCGACATGGCCACGGAGGCCCCGCGGCTGCAGGGACTCCTTGACCTGCTGGTGGAGCACAATCAAAAGATCGTCGAGCAGTACGTGGCGATGGGCGTGGACCTGATGAACCTGGGGGAGGACCTCGGGGCGCAGTCCGCGCCGCTCCTCAGTCCGGCCATGTTTCACAAGTGGATCACGCCCGCCTACGAGAAGCTCATCGCCCCCTGCGCTGAGGCCGGGATGCTGGTGGCGCTGCACAGCGACGGCAACATCATGGGGCTGATGGACGAGTTCCGCTTCGCCGGCGTGAACATCATCAACCCGCAGGACCTGTGCAACGGCATCGAGAACCTGGCCCGCGAGGTGAAGGGTCGGTTCTGCATCCGCCTCGATGTGGACCGGCAGAAGATCGTGCCCTTCGGCACGCGCAAGGAGATTCGGGAACTGATCGAGTACGAGGTCAGGACCCTCGGCGCGCCGGAGGGGGGCCTGGAGCTTATCTGCGGAGTCTACCCGCCGACACCGGCAGAGAACGTGGACGCCGTGCTCGAGGCCATGCGCGACTTCCGAACGTGGTGGTGGGACGGACGTGCCAAAGCGTGAGCGTCCTGGGCACCACAGGGTCCTCCCGCAGAAGCAGGCGGTCCGGCAGTCGGCTACTGCGTCTGGTAGGTCACGAAGCCCCGCGGAGGGACCTGGCGCCCCTCGGGTGACTGATACGCTCGTTCGGCACTGAAGTTCACCACGACGGCCCAGCCGTTGGCGAACCGCGACTCCTGCACAGTGCGGTCCGGCGTCAGGAAGCGGTGATCGGTCATCTCCACTCCCCCGACCTTCTCCAGAAACCCGCAGACATCGCGATAGGTCTTCAGGACGCGCTCAGCCTGGCTCGGGAGATCCCGGGCCGAGAGGATGAAGATCGGCATCTGGGCGTTGATCAGGTGCAGGAGGTCCCAGTCGTCCCAGTACTCGCGTTGTTCCCAGCGGTTTGGGGTATGGTTCCAGCGCCAGGTGACCCAGGTGCTGTCGTGATAGACCAACTCCCGCAGCGGGACACGGATCGCCGGGTCGAACTGGGAGCGTATGTACTCCTCCGGCAGGCGGAAGGGCGACGTGCCGACGTACACCCCGG
>JBDKVB010000135.1 GCA_039679385.1 Armatimonadia bacterium
CCTTCCAGGGCGAGCTTCAGGGCCTCAGTGCCGCTATCAGTGGTGACGACGACGAAGCCCTCGCGTTCGAAGTAAGGTCTGAGGATGTCGGTGATGGACTTCTCATCGTCCACCAGCAGTATGCGGACGGGTGCTTCAGGCACGGCGATCACCTCGGCAGGACTGACCCTCGACCGGCCTGGGACGGCGGGCGTTGATAGCGGAAAACGGCCACACGGGCACTTCGCCAAGAAAGCCTTAGGGCAGGACGCCGCGGGTGCGGTTCATCTCCGCCGGCGACCAGGGCAGCATCTCCAGCGCCAGCGGGTCGTCCGGGTTCCAGGCGAAGGCCGCCGACACCGACAGCCCTGCCCACTGGTCGACGTTGGGGTTGTCGGCCCAGGAGGTGTACAGCACTCCCAGGCACTTGCCGGACATCTGGCGGCTCAGGTTGCACTCCTGCGCCCAGTCCCAGTTGTTCTCCAGGTCGAACCACGGTGAGCCCGTCGTCTCATACCCACGCTTTGCCAGGTACTCGAGGCTCCGTGCCTCTTTGAGGTCGTCCCGCGCTGAGTAGAACCAACTACACTGGACGATGTCCTTGGGCGTGGTGTCATTCGCGGGCTCGAGCTCCTGTGCCGGTGCGTTGTGGTACGGGTTGAGGGCGTCGTCCCACATCATCACCCGCACCTGGGGATCGGCTTCCTTCACGTACCGCTGCATCCGGATCAGCTCGTCGGCAAACAGCTCCGCGTTGGTCAGGTGTCGCTCGCGGCAGCGACGGCAGGTGTTGATCCACCGGGGTTCGTCATGCCCGATGTGGACGTACTTGACGCCCAGTTCGCGGATCACCGTCGTGAGGGTGTCCCGCATGATCGCTTGCGTACGCGGATCCGAGGGGCAGTAGGTCACGGCCCCCGCCGGTGCGTAATCGTAGCTCAGTCGAAGGTGTGCGCCCGCCGGGATTCGTCCGCCGGGCAGACGCACAATCTGCCACGGCTTCGCATCTTCCGTGAAGGGGAAGCGTGTCTCGCCGGGGACGACCCCGTAATCGCGCCCTGCCGCGAAGGTGGTGCCCGCATCGTCTGTCAGCCGCAGGCTCTCGTCGACACGGACGAGGTTCTGCAGCCGTGCCGTCGCGGGCTTCACTCGCAGGTCACCGAAACAGGCGGTGCCCGTGGCGTCCTGGATGCGCAGGTAGATTCGGTACCAGCGATGGTCACCGGTATCCAGGGTCATCTTCGCGGGTGCCCAGTCGCGAGTGCCCTTGAGCCAGGTCGTCATGACCGCGGGGCTTCCCACGAGCTCATGGTTCTCGGTGATCCGGTAGATCTCCGCGTAGGCCCCGGCTCCGTCGATGCCCTGCAGCTTCAGGTTCATGGTGAACTGCAGCTCGCGCTTCGTGGGCAGCTCAAAGTCCTGCCAGACCCGGAGTTGGCCTTTCGTCGTGCGGCTGAGCTGCAGATAGCTGGGACCGGTCTTCACGGTCGCACCATCGGTCTCCGACCAGCGGTCAGCCTGCCAGCCGACGGGCCGACCCGCCGTGAGTTGCTCGAAGGAGGGGTTCGCAAGCGGCGGCGTCAGCGGCGCCAGGTCTTGCGGCCAGACCAGGTACTCGCGTCCGTCGTCGGGGACCGCCTCCCGTGCCTCGGGGGCAAGGGCCTCGCGCCGAGCGAACTGCACGGGGTGATCCTGCACGTACTTGGCCTCCACACACTGCGGATCGATCGCCAGCAGGTACATGCCCCAACCGAAGCTCTGCACCAGCGGAATCGGCTCGAGATGCAGGCTGCGCAAAGTCGCATAGTAGTCGCGGACGCGCGTCAGGTTGTCGCCCTCATGGAGATGGTAGAGGATGGCGTCCTCCATGACGACCGCGTTCAGCTTCAGCCGCGCATAGTACCTGGCACGCGCCAGTCGGTCGGGGTTTGCGGTGTCTCCGCCCTGATAGGTACCGCGGAAGGGCATTGCCGGTGCATCGTCGATCGTGAGTTGCGGGATGCGCCAGTGACCGTCGCCGGCCTTCGCACAGAGCTGTCGAAGGGTCTGCAGGCCGTACTGGCCGGCAGCCTCCTCGGCGGCGACCAGCACGATTCCCTCGGGGCGAACCGCGAGATGGTAACCCCCCTCGGGCAGCACGGTGGGAGAGGCGCTGACGGCGGTGGCAAGTGCTGCCGGTAGCGTCGAGGCTACGGCTCGCAGGCCCTCAGGGGTGCCGATCAACAGGCCGGGACCGGCGGCAGCCGTCAGCGCACGGGGCTCGATCACTGTTGCGTCGCCGGTGAAACCCAGGTCCTCTCGCACGAGCCCGAGGTTCAGCCCTTCAAGCTGCAGACCGGCCACTGCCACGGGGCTGTCGGCTCGCAGCACGCAGGCGGCCGTCTCGCCCGGCGTGTACTGGAGGCTCCGCGGACGCGGCACCAGGAATCGCCCGGTGTCCGCCTCGATGGGCAGCGGGCTCTTCTCGATTCGCTCGATGCGGAGGCTGGAGACCACGAAGCTCGTAGGCGGTTCCTGCGCGGTGAAGACGAGGGTGATTGCGTCTCGGCCGGAAACCGTGAGACGGCTCTCCACAGTCCGGTTGTAGGGCCCCAGGTACTTCTGCGGGCCGTCCTTGATGCCCCAGACCACACTGCCCTCCCGGACCGTGACGATGGCCCGCACCAGGTAGGTGGCCTTCGGGTCGAGTCCCGCGATCTCGTGCTGAAGGGCGTCGCCCTTCCCGGCTCCAGTTACGTACTGAGCCAGGCCGCCCGTGGGGTCCTCGCCGAGTGAGAAGACTGCATTGCCGGACTTCGCGTCGGTGGTCCAGCCGTCGGCGATCCCGTTGTGGTCGGCATCGCCATCGAGTCGCCAGTAGAGGAAGGGGGCAGCCTGCGCCACGGTGACTAGCGTCGCGGTTAGTGCGCAGATCGTCACGAGGACTCGCATCGCACGCATGGAGAGCCTCCAAGTGGGGCCAGATGAGCGTCACGTCTGGACGCCCAGTTCCCCGCTGGCGGCGGTCCACCTGCGCACCCCCCCTGAACCGAGAGGCGAACTCGCCCGTCCTACAGAACACCCGACTCAGGAAACCCTTGGTGGACGCTCTGCCCGGTGGTACCATCTAGCCGATGGGCCCAGGGATTGCAGTCGACGCTCACAAGTTCGCACCCGGTGAGGTGTCCACATGGTCCGTGCCGCAGCAGTGACCTCGGCCTCCCCAGGGAGAGCCGGATGATCACTCTCCCCGCTGTGGAGATGGCCGCGGGGCTGATTGCGCTGATCCTCACGGCGATGGCCTTCACCCATCTCTCCTGGGCCGAGGGCGCGTCGGAGCCCACACTGAGGGTCAAGTCCAGGGCTGTCGCACGGCGCCTGTTCCTCTGGGCCGGAGCCTTCTGGGCCGTCTGCTTTGCCTGCGCGTACCTATGTATGCAGTAGGCCCTCCTGCGGGTCTCACTCCTTCTCCGTAGTTCCCCACCTCAGCAGTCTCCTTCACCAGGTCCGCCGCTCCTGCAGGGACCGGGCAAGCTGGTGCGGAAAAGTACACCGCACTCGCGTGAACGCACTGCCACCGAACTCCGGATACGGGGGACTACCATGTTGCGTCTGCTCGGCCTCGCCGCCCTTGCCCTCAGTCTCAACGTACCGTGCCTTGCCCAGAAGCCTCTCCCCTGGCAGCAGTGGCTCCAGGTCCCGGACGAGGCCAAGACCAAGTCTCTCGACAGCCTCATGACCCTCCCGTGGAAGAACGTCGGTGGCAAGGAAGGCACGCTGGCGCTTTCGGAGGAGACAGGGCCCTGGGGAGGCAAGTACTTCAACTTCCACGTCAAGATCGACTGGCACAATGAGGGCGCGTACCCGCAGGGCTGGCCGGCCTTTGAGCTACGGCCCAGTCCCGCTCTCGACTTCAGCGGGTATGACGCGATCAGCTACTGGATCCGCTGCGAGACGAAGCTTGATCGTGCCCTCGATCTGCGCTTCATCCTCTGGTCCGGCGGGCAGGGCCGCCTCAACACCCAGATTCCGCCCTTCCGTCCGGGGCAGTGGGTTCGCGTCGTTCACCCGATCCGATCCTTCCCGCAGATGGACCAGGTGGACCGCATCCACTTCTTCCTCTGCGAGTCGGACTACCAGCACAACGACGAGATGACCTTCCAGATCGGCGGGTTCCAACTGTGCAACCTGAAGAAGGAGCTCTCCCATCTCGAACCCGGACAGAGCGCGATGGGACTGTGGCTCGGCGAGCGTGCCGACACCAGCGAAGGCATCGTCATGCTCGAACCCGGAACCAAGACCGTCCCGGCGCTGCTGGTCTGCGAGACGGCGAAGGAGACGACCTTCGCGCCCGAGGACGAGCTGCGCCTCAAGCTCCACGAGGTGTTCTCCGGCAAGGAGACGATCCAGACCCGCAAGCTCGGGCAGGCAGTGGCGGCCGGTCAGGTCAGCCGCCTGACGACGACGCTCGACACCTCGGCGCTGGAGCCCGGCTACTACCTGGTCGTTGCCGATGTCCTGCGCGACGGCAAGTCCCTCCTGGGCGGCCGTGTCGGCTGCGATGACCTGTATGTTCGCAAGCCCGGCGAGAGCATGACCTACACCGTGCTGTCCGTTCGCACGGGCATGGTCCTGTGGCTGCACGACCTTCTCTATGGCGGCATTATGGGCTGGGCGAGGACCTCGCTCCCGCACGTCTACGACCCGCTGGACAAGGCGACCTACCGCGACTTCCTGCGGGTGATGTCGGCAGCCACCTGGAAGCACACCGAGGGCAATGAGGCGGGCGATACCGGCCTGGCGCTGGCTGCCCAGGCCTTCCGCGAATCAGGCGACATGGTTCGCTGCCGCTTCACCGAGTGGCTCCTCGACGACAGCCTCGACCACATGATCAACCACATGCAGGCTCCCAGCGGCGGCACTTGCACCCAGGTCAACGAGCTCGGCACCAACGGCTACCGGGAGAACTGGGCGGCCGGCGGCTTCGACTGCGACTCCAACCAGACCGGCGAGTGGATGCGCGCCCTGACCTACGGCCTTATCTACTACAGCCGGATCCCGGAGAAGCGTGACCGAGCCCTCGAACTCAGCGCAGCCTGTCGCAAGGCCGGTGACTACCTGGTGGCGCACTCGCTCCAGAACTCCGACGGCATTCCGGGAGTGATGCGGCACCTGCGGCTGCAGGAGAAGCCGGAGGGCTCGGTGCGGCAGGTCGTCTACCAGCAGGAGGGCCGCCAGTGCGACGTGTACCTGGGTCGGGCGCTCGCCGGCCTGTCCTACTACGCCTACGCGATGCAGCTTCTGGGGCAGAAGGTCCCCGAGAGCTGGTGGCCGGTCCTGGACAACACCGTCCAGTGGTCGGAGTGGAAGATGAAGCCGAACGGGTGGTTTGACTGGCAGTGCGAGGACATCGTCGAGGGCGGCTGTCACACCTTCCTGGGCAATATCTACATCGCGGAGGGGACCTTCGGCTGCTACCTCGCGGACAAGTATGCAGGCCGTGAGGAGGCTGCTGCGAAGGCTGCCGCAGTGACGCTGAAGGGATACCGCTACGTCACGGATGACTGCTGGATCAAGGGCCGCAAGTACGAGTACCCGACCGAGTTCTGGGTCGGCCCCTACGTCTACTGGCTGTTCACCGAGTATCAGGACACCCTCGGCAAGGACCCGCGCCTCGGCGACTGGCTCACGGTTCTGGATCGGACGTGGTCGGTGGAGCGCGAGTGGCGCGACTACCTCGACCGCCCCACTGACGGCACGGGGTATGTAGGTCGCGCCGCCTCGAACGGGATGCTGAACGTGGCGGTCCTCGGCTACCTGGGCATCAAGCAGCTCGACGAAATCGGCCGCCCGCTACACTGGCCGACCGGTCCGACGGAAGGGAAGTAAGCGGGGCGCACACTCGCCTCAAGGCCTGCGCCACCTCAGGACAAGACTGAAGCGACAGACGGCTGTGAAAGAAGCGCAGGCCCCCGGTGTGGGGCCTGCGCTGTTTTTCGGTATCTGGCACGTCGTCGAGTGACGTTATCTTCTGATCTTGACAAAGACAAGCCTTTTGTCCTTAATAGATAAGGGTAGTATGTGTGATTTGTCTTCCATCGCCGAAGGCGTTGGAAGACTTCCGCACCAAGGTCTGGCGCGGCCCACAGGGGCCGCAGTCGTGTCCGCCCACTACGCTTGGTCCTGGAGGGTGGTCCCGGTGCGCAGACTAGCGATCCTTCTGAGTGCAGTCCTCGTCGTGGCCCTCTGCGTCGTCGCGGCACATTACATGATCGTGACGGCCCGTGCACCGGAGGGGACTGAGGCAATCGCCGCACCGCCCGTGAGCCAGCCCGGCACGGACGCCCCCGCGGGAACCCAGCAGACAACCCAGACAGGACCGACCGCCGACGTCACACCCGAGGCGACACGGGAGATTGCCGCGCGGCTCCTGAGTTGCGAACCGGCAGCCCTCAAGCTTGCCCGCACTCAACCGAAGCCCAAGAGCTACGCGTGGGGGAGGCTCGAGGAGGTCGCCTGGACGGGGCATTGCGCCCTCGGGAACTTCCCCGCGGCGGACCTTGAGATTCAGGTTGACCGTGTGGGGGCGTACGTGCGCAGTATCCGGTGGGAGTACCCGGCCGCACCCACGGCCTCAAGCGCGGACGGAGAACGTATCACAGCGGACGAGGCGGCGTCCCTCGCCCTCCAGTTCTTCACCAAGCGTGCGGGGCTTCCCGTCGGGAATAAGCCGCCCCGCGTCCGCAGACAGGGCTCGGAAGCCAACCCCTACCTCGTCTGCGACGTTAGCGGGTCCTACCCCGACGGCCGCAGGTTCCTCGCGTCCATGGGTAGGTGGGCACGAAGCCCGAGGCCAGTCCGCTATGACTGTGTGATCTTCCCTCCGGACCCACCGGCCACCTCAGCGGTGCGTCTCACGGAGGCCGACGCGGTGAAGGCCGCCGAAGCTGCGGTGCGTACCATGGGCAACCTGATCCCGGTGCGGTCAGAGGTGGTACGGCTGACCACGGCCTCCAACTATGCAGCCCGCGGGGTGCCTGTGTACGAAGTGGACCTTCGGATGGAGGTTGTGACACCAGGACGAGATGACCGACGCGCCGTGTGCCGCGACCTCTGGGGCGTGAACGCGACCACCGGGGAAGTCGTGACAACGGCGGATCTGGAGAAGCGCCGGACCACAGGGACGACGCCAGCACCGGAGAAGTAGGGCGGCCTGGGGCCACGACCCGATCGCTCTCACAACCGAATCCGTTCGCTGCACACAGCGCTCGAGGGGGAATGCGCAGTGCGTAAGGCACCGATCGTTGTGGGGGCAGTCCTCGTCGTGGCCCTCTGCGTCGTCGCGGCACATTACATGATCGTGACGGGCCGTGCCCCGCAGGGGACTGAGGCAATCGCCGCACCGCCCGTGAGCCAGCCCGGCACGGACGCCCCCGCGGGAACCCAGCAGACAACCCAGACAGGACCGACCGCCGACGTCACGCCCGAGGCGACACGGGAGATTGCCGCACGCTTCCTGGGTTGCGAACCGGCAGCCCTCAAGCCTGCCCCCACTCAGCCGAAGCCCAAAAGCTACGCGTGGGGGAGGACCGAGGAGGTGGCGTGGACGGGACATTGCGCCCTCGGGGACTTCCCCGCGGCCGACCTTGAGATTCAGGTTGACCGTGTGGGGGCGTACGTGACGAGCGTCCAGTGGCAGCACCAGGACGAGGCCGGTGCCTCAGCGGCCCCCACGACGTCCGTCACTGCGAAGCAGGTCGCGGCCATCGCCTACAGGCTTTTCACCAAGAACGCGGGACTTCCCCTTGAGGAAAAGGACCTCAAGGTGCGCGGAAACGGGGCGGAGAGCGCCGATGTCTATTTCTGTCAAGGCGATGGCTCGTACCCGGACGGCCGCCGCTTCATGGTCTTCGTCAATGTCTGGGCAAAGGGCGGCAGGCCCTTGGCGTACAGCTGCGTGACCCTTCCTCCGGAGCCCGCGCCGACGTCGGCAGTGCGAATCACGAAAGCGGACGCGGAGAGGATCGTGGCAACCAGGGCGCGTACGCGTCGCGAGCTGGAGAACATACGAACGAAGGTCGTGCGGCTAAGCACCGCCACCTGCTATGGGGACCCCGGAACGCCCGTGTACGAGGTGGAGCTACGGGCCGACGTGGTATCGCAGGGCCGACCGGACATGCGCGCCGACTACTACGACATCTGGGCTGTCAGCGCGATCACGGGCGAGCTTCTGCCGTCGCCTGCCGCGGCGAGAAGCTCCGCCGCGGCGAGAAGCGCCGCCTCTGGGACAACGCCGACACCGGAGAAGTGAGACCAGTGCCTTGCGGCGCCGCTTTGCTCCCACCTTGCGGGCACAGAGCGGCGCCCTTTCACCAACCCAGCAGGTACCCTCTGCCCGGCTCGGTGGCGAAGGTCGTGCGGTCGCCTGCGTGCTGGAGCGCAACCCTCCCGCCCGCTGCGTCCTTGACCACCAGCGTGCCGGTCGGGTCGTACACGGTGCAGTCGCCGGCCAGGGAGGAGTGTATCGTCGCAGCGGTCAGCTTGCCTCCCTCCCAGGCCATGTCAACCGCGAAGCCGCCGCGAGCCCGCAGGCCGGTCACGGTTCCCCTCGGCCAGGACGAGGGTAGCGCAGGTAGCAGTCGCAGCACTCCCTCGTGACTCTGCAGTAGCATCTCGGCAATGCCTGCACAGCCGCCGAAGTTGCCGTCGATCTGGAAGGGCGGGTGTGCGCAGAACAGATTCGCATAGCTCCCGGAACCGCCGCCGGCGTAGTTGAACCCCAGGTCGCCGGTGGGGCGCAGCAGGTCGTGCAGGAGCTTGCAGGCCCGGTCACCCTCCAGCAATCGCGCCCAGAAGCTCACCTTCCAAGCCAGCGACCAGCCGGTTCCTGCATCACCACGACGCTCCAGGGTAACACGTGCCGCCTTCGCCAGATCAGTCGCAACGCCCGGCGTCAGCTCATCATAAGGGTACAGACCATAGAGGGGCGAGACGTGCCGGTGGTGCGGTTCCGCCTCGTCGTAATCCTCCAGCCACTCCTGAATCTGCCCGTGCTTGCCGACCTGATCCGGGGCAAGCCTGGCACGGGCCTCCGTCAGCTTGCGGCAGAAGTCGGCGTCGATGCCGAGGATCTGCGCGGCCTTCGTGCAGTTGCCGAACAACTCGCGCAGGATCTGCATGTCGATGGTCGGCCCCAGGCAGATCTGGCCGGTGCGACCGTCAGGAAGGCGATACGCGTTCTCCGGGGAGTTCGAGGGCGCCGTGACCAGCCAGCCGTGCCGGGGTTCCTCGATCAGCATGTCCAGGTAGAACTGCGCCGAGGCCTTCATCACCGGGTACGCCCACTGCAGATACTCGCGGTCACCGGTGAAAGCGTAGTGCTCCCAGAGGTGCTCGCAAAGCCAGGCCGAACCGCTGCAGGTGGCGCCCCAGGAGGCCTGCTCGCCCGGAGCCGTGAAGCCCCACACGTTGGTGATCACGTGGGCAACCCAGCCGTCGGCGCCGTAGTACTTGCGGGCCGTGCGACTGCCTGGCTCCTGGAGTGAGGCGATGAGCTTGAGCAGGGGCTCGTGCAGCTCCGAGAGGTTGGTCACCTCCGCCGGCCAGTAGTTCATCTGCACGTTGATGTTCAGGTGGTAGTCGCCATTCCACGGCGTCGTGACGCCCTCTGCCCACAGGCCCTGGAGATTCGCCGGCAGCCCTCCGGGACGCGACGAACTGAGGAGCAGGTAGCGTCCGAACTGGAAGTAGAGTGCCGCCAGCGACGGGTCGTCCTGTCCCTGGGCCGCGGCAACGAGCCGCCGATTGGTGGGCAGCGCCGCGACCTGTGGATTCGCCGGAAGGGTCAGGCTCACGCGGCCGAAGTAGGACTGGTAGTCGGCGATATGGCGAGAGTGTAGGTCCTCCCACGGGCGGGCTGCTGCCTTCTCAAGGTCCGCCAGACTGGCAGCTTCGGGGTCGGCGGTGTGACGCCCGGCGAAGCCCTGGTAGTCGGTGGCGGCGGTGAGGAGGATCACGACGGAGTCGGCCCCTCGAACCGAGAGAGCAGTGCCCTTCGCTTCGACTGTGCCGCCGGTGTTCATGACCCGGCAGCGTGCCGCGTAGCGCATCCCCTTGCCGTCAGTGCCGTTCTCCAGTTGCCCACTCATCAGCAACTCGCGCTCGGACACGGCCTGGGTGGCGAAGCGCTCAGGCCGGTCGAGGCTGAGGTCGAAGGTGACCTTGCCGGGCTCGTCGGCGGTCAGACGCAGCACCACCGTCTGGTCGGGAGCGCTCACGAAGCCTTCGCGCCGATACCGCACGCCTCCCTGAGTGTAGGTGACCGTCGCAGTAGCGGTGGAGAGGTCGAGCTCGCGGCGGTAGTCGGCCACGTCCTGACTCGCGTCGGGGAAGGTCAGGTGCAGATTGCCGAGCACCTGGTAGCAGCCGTAAGGCACTTTCGCCCCGGAGCCATGTCCCGACCCGGCTCCCTGGCAGGTGAAGGCCGCCATGACCGCCGCCTGGGCCTCGAGGTTCTTGCCCTCCAGCAGCAGGCGACGAATCTCGGGCAGTCGCGCAGCGGCATCGGGCCGGTCAGGGTCTTGCGGCCCGCCCGACCACAGGCTGATCTCGTTGAGGATTAGCCGCTCCTGGGCCACACCGCCAAACATCATCGCGCCCAGCCGACCGTTGCCCAAGGGCAGGGACTGCGTGAACTGGGTCGCAGGCTCCTGGTACCAGAGCAAGAGCGGCGGTGCACCGGCGTCCTGGGCATGCACGGTCATGGTCATCACCATCGCAGCAGACAGAATCGGCAGGAGTCCTCGCAGACGCACAGGCAGTCACTCCTCCGGAGCACTCTCACCTCGGCTGGTGCTCACGCGCACAGGTCCGCGTGCTTTGGTCAAGGTGCCGTGGGCCTGACGTCGGCTTCGGTTCGTGCGGGCACCCACTGCACGCCGCTCACCTCGAAGCTCGAGCCGTCGTCCTTGTACTCGTTGCTGAGAGGACAGAAGACCCGCGACTTGATGGTGCCGGCCTGGGTGTCGATGGTGAGCAGCCGCACAGGGTTTGTCCGCGAGTCGTGATAGCACTGCACGAACTCGTAGATGGCGTTGCCGCTATCGCCCTTGTCCATGCGATAGCCGTGGCTGCCGGCGTGCCCGCTGAAGACCAGGCGGACGTTCGGATAGGGCTTCACAAGCTCGTCGAACACATACTGGGGGCTGTTGTCGCCATATCCGCCGTTCGACTGCTGGATGAGCATGCCCTTCGGGCTTGGTGTCAGGAAGGAGTGCGTCAGCAGGATGACGTTATGCGCCGGGTGCTGCTCCACCACGGTCTTTGCCCAGGCCACAGCACCTGCGCGGGGCCAGAGCTCGAGGTTGATCACCAGCCAGTCAAGACCGCCGGCGTGGAAGGTGTGCCAGGCGTTGTCGATCTTGCCCGCCTCCCACACACCACCCAGCAGCTTGAAGCGCGAGAGCGGGAAGTAGCTGTTGAAGACCGTGGTGATCCGCTGGTTGTCGTGGGTATTGCCCGGCCGGGCACTGCCGCCGGGGTGTTCCGGTGTGCCTCCGGTGGCCTGTGTGTCATGGTTGCCGAGGGTGAGGATGTAGGGCAGCTCAGCCCGGTCCAGGATCTGCAGCGCCGCACTGGCGCGTTCATATTGCGCGTGGTCGGCGGTGTCCCAGTTGAGGAAATCGCCCACCTGGAGGAAGCACTTCAGCCCCAGCTCGTCGCGGTGGTCCACCAGCCACTGGAACCGGTTACTCAGCCGGGTGTCCTGTGGATTCAGCACCTCTTGTTGCAGGTCGGGCGCCACCGCGATGGTGAAAGACGTCTCCTCGGCTGCGCCCATAGCCACGCCGGCAACCGCCAGCCATATCCCCAGCGCGAGCACCCAGCACGCCCTTAGTCGTGGTCTCCGCATGTTGCCCTCCTGGTCTTCACGTGTGCAAGTCTGCGTACAAGCCGGCGAGTTGGACCTGTCTGTCGTCGGCTTTGGTACGAGGGCTCTGCAACCAGCCTCTGCTCGCCCTGGATACGGTGTTCGCCCCCAGGGAGCAAGGTCCCTTCGGGCACGGCGAGAGACGGCAGGTCAAGGTTGCTGCGAGGCGGAAGTCTTCGAGCAGTCCTGCTTTGCCGGCATATCCGGTCCGGCCGTCCCGGAGGGAGAAGGTCACCCAATGAGTTGGTTACTGACTGCCGCCACGCTCACCTCGATGTTGCTTGCCGCCTCCGCCCAGGCGCAGAGTCCGCAGTGGATCGGCGCCGCAACAGTGCCTCCGGTGGGCCAGGAGATCACCTTCAGCGGCACGCTGGATCTGCCCAAGAACCCGAAGATTGCCCTGGCTCGCGTGGCGGCCTATGACCGCTACCGACTGGCGGTGAACGGCAAGCCCGTCGGCCTCGGCGACACCCCCTGGGATGCCGAGACGCACGACGTGAGCAAGCTGCTGACCGCCGGGCAGAACCGGATTGAGGTAACCGCAACGGCGGAGGTCACGACCACCGCAAACTGCTGGCTCTGGCTCCGGCGCAAGCTGCCGACGCCCGGGAGCTTCAGCCGTCTGACCTTCAAGACGCAGAACGCGACGGGCAACGAGTGGCTCTACCTCGAGGTCGTGGATGACAAGGGCAAGGCTTCCGGGTTCTACTGCCTGGAGCGCAGCCACCCGGACCTCTCCCTCGGGACCAGCGGCAAGCTCGCGGAGCATACCATCGACCTTCTCGCCGATCCACGGCTCGCGCACGGGCCCCAGGCCGGTTCGCAGGAACAGTGCGACTTCTCGCACCTTGTCTCCATCGCGATCCGGGTGGACCAAAAGGACATCTACAAGTGCCCGAGCGGCCAAGTGGAGCTGTCAGAGATCAAGCTCAGCGGCGACACAACCGTCGACCTGACCGACCCGACAGCCTGGCGACTGGAACCGGAGCGCGGAGAGTGGCGGCGCAGTGCTCTGGAGGCGACCGCCGACGGAGCGCTCAGGCTGCGCTATGACTTCTCTCCCGCGCCGGACCCCAAGATCGCCGTCGACGTGCAGGCCTGGGACGAGAACGGGCAGATCGGCCGACTGGTCAGTGGCCCGCAGTGGAAGGCGGTCAACACCCCCGTCCAGGTGACAAGCTCTCCGGCAAGCAGCTTCGCCTGGACACGACTGGAGCTGCAGGGCCCTGCCGACAAGGTCTCGTCCGCGACCCGACCGGGAGTGCGCGTTGACCTCGGAGGTCTGGACCGGTGCACCGTCGGGGAGATGCCGAAGGGACGAGTTCTTCTCTGGGCCTTGGAGGCCATGCCCGGCGCACAAGTGCAGGTCAGGGCGGAGAACTGGTCCGGGAAGGAAGTCTTCCGGACGGTCCTTCCGGTAACCTGGGAGAAGGCTGAGGGGCAGGCGAGTTTCGAGGTCCCGGCCTTGCCGAGAGGGCTGTATCGGTTCACGGCGACCCTCGTGGGAGAGCCGGAAGCGGAACGTCACACTGCGCTGGCGGTGCTTGAGCCCGGTCAGACCCGCGTGAGCAGCATCTTCGACACGCTGACGCCGGTTGCCAAGGGTGCGCCGTGGCACGGCGTGGATACGGGCTGGAACGGTACTCCGGCCA
>JBDKVB010000136.1 GCA_039679385.1 Armatimonadia bacterium
CTGACCGGCTCCAGCGTCAGCGACAGGCGGCCGTCGGCTTGCAGCGTCTCGCCCGTGACGAGGTTGCGCAAGGTATGCCCGCCGAGAGCCGCCGTGTCTAGCTGCACCGGCTTGCTCTCGGGGCCCAGGCCAGTGTTGATGACCGCCAGGTAGGTGCCCTTCGTCGTGTCGTATCGCCGGACCACGACTTCCGGGTCACCACAGGCTGAGACTACCCTCGACGGCACCGCCGGCAGTGCCCGGTAGGCGGCGGCGAATTCCCGCGTGTACTGCGGGAACCCCCGATTCAGGCTCCCCATGCGAACCGCCAGCACCACCGGATCGCTGACTGCCATGGCCAGCACCTCGTCGAGCATGCAGAACCGTCCGGCGGGCTCATTGCCATTGAGGCCCGGGCAGTTCCAGCCGATCGAGGGATGGTTCATGAAGGCGTCCTCGTTGTAGATCCACCACAGGCAGACCGCGCTTCCCTCGCCGGTGCGGAAGTAGTTGAGGAAGTCGCGGTTCCCGCACAGGAAGGGGTAGTGCGCCGGGCACAGGTTCACCAGCCCCTTGTCTTGCGCATACAGAGGCGGGTTCATGCCGACCGTCAGCATCGACATGTCGGGCCGCGTCGGGTCCTCCATCAGTTGCGTGAGGTTGAGGCGGCTCAGGTCGGGCAGCGAGACCTGCCCCGGCACCAGCAGGTCATCGCCCTTCTTCCGGTCCCACCAGTAGAGCGGGGTGCCGAAGTGAAGGTTGTCGTCGCCGCCGTTGTAGTTGAGGATCATCAGCTTCAGGTTCGGGTTTACCTTGCGCAGGGCCTCGGTGGCCTGCAGGAAGCTCTCGCGCTTGCGCTCGTAGTTCCAGGCGTAGAACTCCTGCAGATGGTGGTCATGGACCCACTGTCCAGCGCCCGTTGCCGGGAGGGTCAGTTTGCGGTCCTTCGCGAAGCGCTGCAGCTCGTAGTCGCTGTAGCTGACCTGCCAGGCCGAGAATCGCGGGGCGAGAAGCAGGCCGCTCAGACTCGGGTGGCTGCCCAGTTGCGTGGCCAACTCAGTGACCAGCTTCGCCAGGTCCTCACCGACAGCCGGGTGAGCCATGTCGATGCAATGGCCATCCTCAAGGAAACGTTGGGTGCGCAGTCCGTCTGGTCCGACGGTCGTCCCCCAGTGGTAGTAGTGGGGCTTGCCGTCGGGCTGCACGGCCAGAGCTTCCGGCGGAAGCTGACCGGTGCCGCAGTACTCGATCAGCGGCGCAACCATCATTCCGCGCCTATCGGCCTCGGCGAGCACTCCCTCGGCAAGAAGCGGCTGAAGGCGGTAGTAGGGCGGCTTGGCCAGAGCCACCGGGTTGCGCAGGTTGTCCGGTCCGAAGAGCTTGCTCGGCCAGCCCACATATCCGCTGTTGGTGGCATAGGTTCCGCCGCCGTAGGACAGAATCAGTGGGGCGTAGAAGTTGACGCCGAAGACCTGGTACCGCGCGAGACGTGCGGCGGACGGGGACATGTCCTCCTGGAGGAAGCCGAACTGGCGGTGAGGCAGGCCCTCTGGCTCGGTGGGTGGGAGTGTGAGGCGGTCCAGGGCGGCGTCATCGCCGATCTCGTAGATGCGCAGGGCGTTAACCGCTAGACCCTTCGAGAAGGGATCGGCCCTGAGCCCGGTCGTGTGCAGGGCGATCCAGCCGTCCGTAGCAGTGGCCGTGAAGAGCGTGTACTGCCGCCGGTAGCCACCCGCGAGCGGCAAGTCGACCTTCTGCATGAAGCGCTGCCGAGTGTGCGGGTCGCCGAGGGCGCTGCCGGTGTGGAAGCCCACGGCGGTCGAACCGTCCAGGCCGTTCCAGAGCAGGAAGCTGCGCGAATCGTCCTCCGGATAGTCAATCGTCAGCACATAGTGGCGGCCGGGCTTCACAACACCACGCCCCATGCGGTAGGCGAACCAACCCCAGTTCTCAGTCGTGCGACAGGGCCGCCCCAGGATCGTCTCAAGGCGCGTGAACTGGTCACGGTCATCGCGGTAGTCGAGTTGCCAGTCGAAGCTGAGCCGGTCCTTACCACCGTAGTACCCCAGCGGATCGCTCGTGTACTTGTTGTCCAGACCTCGACCGCCCTGCCGGAGTAAGTGTGTATCCTGGGCGTCGCCGCAAAGTACCTCGTCGACCAGCTTGAGGCGGCCGAAGACCGGGAGATCGGCAGTGGTCTCGCCGGACAGGGCTGCGAGTTTCGGTGTCGCAGGCAACTGCGGCCGGAGCTTGAAGTCGGACTGGGTGGCCGCCGCGGCCTTGCCCTCCGCTACGAAACGGAAGAGCAGCCGGAAGCGTTCTGCACCCGCGTCCCGTCCTGCCTGGTAGAGGCGGTGCAGTTGCTTCTCGGGCAGGTCAACTTTCACCAGACAGGACCGCCCCGACGGGACTTCGACGTCCTGCTCCCCGACGGCCGGACGGAAGAAGTAGTCCAGGCACTCCCACTTCAGTACCTGGCGGCCTGTGCTCCCCGGCGTACCGGTCAGCCGCACCACTACGGACACCTGGTCACCCTCAGCCTGCAGGTCGAGCACTTCGGAGGAGGACAGGAACTGACGGGAGGTGCCCCGCGCAAGGACCAGACCGAGCACCTCCAGAGGAGGAGCACCTGCGGCGGCCGGTCCGGGTATGACGCCCCACTGATTGCCCTCCACAGCGGCCATCAGGGCAGCGGGCAGGACTGTGAAGGAACCCAGCCATTGGGCCGTCTGCTCACGGCCACCCACGGTGTAGGTGCCGGTGAAGAGAACCCGACGACCCCGCTCGTTCATCTCCGGCGGGAAGGACACCGCGACCGCCACGTTCCCCTTGCCGTCTGCCGGCACGGTGACAGGCGCGGCGCTCTGGCCGGTGATCCCGTCGGCACCGCTGACGGTGATCCGAAGGTTCTCAGCGGCCTGCGGGTGCTGGTTACGGACAGTGAGCGTGCAGGAGGTCTCACCGGCAACCGTCTGCGGAGCCTCGAGAGCAGCGCCCTGCCACAGTCCAACCGGAGTCGTGGGCACGGCGGCCTTGTCATCGGCCACCAGGACCGCGTCATCGAACCAGGCTTCGCCGATTCCGACGAACCGCAGCGTGACGCCCATACGAACGGCGCCTTCGGGTGCGCGTGTCGCGACTCCCATCGGTACCCAGTCGCTGTAGCCGTCGAGGGTCTGATACGCCCAGCCCATGTAGTAGGGATGGTCCTCATCCTGGAGGACCTCGCCCTTCGCATCCTGGAAGCCAAGATGGATGCGGCACAGACTCGACGGGGGCACTACCCCGTGAGGCTTCACCCATACCGAAAGGACGTACCGCTTTCCAGCTTCGGCGGGCAGATTCCGGCACGTCCAGTAGGCGTGACTCGCCGCCCCGGTCCCTGACAGGTGCAGGCTGCGCTTGCCGGTGCGGGCCTCCGTGTCGCTGACGTCACCGCGCGAAGGGGGCTGTCCACCTGGCTCCCAGTTGCTCAAGTCCCAGCCTGTTGCAGCTCCGCTCGGCCCGATCTCGAATCCGGGATTGGGAAGCAGGTTCACGCTCTGAGCGCCTGCTGCTGCGCTCAGAAGGAGTGCGGTCAGAGCCATCGCCGGTAACAGCCGCTTCATCCTGCAGTCGGTCCTTCCCTCAGTTGGCCGCGTTCAGACTCCTGTTCGCTCGAAGGCCCGTCGGTCTCAGCGCCGTGGCTCACCCTCAGAGACTGAGCCGGTACAACTCTGTTGCACTCCGGTGGCCGATCTGCTCGATCGTCTCCGCGTCGGCCCCGGCTTGCCTGAGGAAGCCGACGAAGGACTCCACACCGGGCGGGAAGGGGTTGTCCTTCTCGGCCACGCCAAACATCGTGCCATAGCTCTGGAAGGGAGGCCCGATGCGCGTCGTCCAGTCGGTACCAGACAGCAGACGGTTGTGCGGTACCTCGGCCACTGCCCGTGGCAGCGCCTTGCAGTGGAAGTCGCGGATCTCGATCCAGAAGTTGTCTGGGTAGCTGTCGAACAGCCCTGCCAGGACATCGAGGAACCAGTCGGCCCACGGGATGAGCCGCTTGGTCTCAGCGCAGCCGATCGCATGGGCCAGGATGTACTTGGCCTCCGGAACCCGCCGAGCGATCCCCAGGAGGTCTTCCATCTGGTCCATGCCGTTGACCGAGGAGCCGGCCCACGGTCCCCAGTAGGTTCCGAGGTGGACCTGCACCGGGACGTCATAGGCGACCGCCTTGCGAACCACCTGCTCGGTCGCGTCGCTGTCCATGCGGAAGTCCATCATGTACTGCAGCATCTCGCCGAGCTGCACGAAGCCCCATTCCCCGAAGGCGAGGTCCATCATCTCCAGGGTCTCCTCGAGGAAGTTGGGGTTGACGATGCAGCTTCCGAAGAGACGCTCCGGCGCCTGGCGGCACAGATCATGGATCATGCGGTTCGCGATCCCCATGCCGTCGGGCTGCTGCTTGACGAGGCTGTTGTAGTGGCCGTCGCAACTGATCACGAAGCGCAAGTCTGCGTCGCTGCGGTCAAGCAGACTGAGCAGGTCGTCGAGCATGTGCTCGCGCCGTTGACCGTCGGGGCCGAGGTCGGAGACGTGGATGTGGGTGTCGATCCAGAGCATGACTCCCTCCGTATCGCGGGTCATGGAGGCCTTAGTGCCCTGACACCAGATGTCAGGTTGTTAGGGCAAAGAAGGCCTCGTCTATCCCTGTCCCAGGTAGCGGCGCAGGTTCTCCATACCCTTCAGGTTGGCCGACCGGGCCTCTTCCGGCCCCTCGAACTCGAGTGACAGGTAGCCGTCGAAACCTGCGGCCACGAGTGACTTGATCGCCTGCTCGATGCCGATGTCGCCCTCGCCTGCGATCGACGCCTGAGTGTAGAAGCTGTCCCCACGATCGCGCCATCCCTCCATCGGGTCCGGCTGCGTGGTTCGGAGGTGGTGGTCCTTGACGTGGACCATGCCCGCGAAGGGTGCGCACTGGGCGACAGCGTTCAGAACGTTCTCGCGCTCCACCCCGATGAAGTTGCCGATGTCCACCATGAGCTTGAAGTTGTCCCGGGCGACCGCATGGTGCAGCGCCAGGACGCGCCGGGCTCCCTGGACGTGGAACCCGTGGTTCTCGATCATCGTGGTGATGCCGCACTTCGCGGCATAGTCGGCGATCTGTCGGCAGGCGTCTACCAGCACCGGCAGGTCCTGCTCGAACTGCTCGTCCGTGGCCTTCTCGGCGGGCCGGGAAGCGACATCGTGGCGAACCAGGCGAGTCCCCATCCGCGCCGCGATATCGACCTGTTCCTTGACCCGCTGCAACTCCGCCTCGAACTCCTCCGCGGTGCGGTCGATGAAGCCGGCACCGAAGGTATAGCAGGAGATGTCGAGGCCGACCTCTTTGGCCTTCGCCGCAAAGGTGTCGGCCAGCTCCGGCCTATCCGCAAAGGAGATGTCCGCCACGGGCACGATCTCGATATGCTCTGCCCCATTCTGCGCGAGCCAATCGAACACGCCAAGGACGTCCAGATCACCGGCTTTGATCGCCTTCAGCAGGCTATAGGTACTCGCACCGATCTTCATGTGAGGCCTCCGTGTTTGGGGAAGCGTCCGCAGACGCCGCCTGAGGACTGGTTCCGGCTCAGTCACTTTACTACGCCTACCATGACCGCAAGACCTCCGACGCCCGCCGACACCGCCAGCTAGTCCTCATCCAGCGGCCAGATCGGGTGGCGCAGGTGATGGTAGGTGTACTGGGTGACATCGGGGTTGTGAATCCCCGGGGTCGCGAGATCGAAGATGCGCTTGGCCATCGGGCCGTAGTGAGCGCGGAAATGCACTGCGGACTTGAGCCCGATCAGCAGGCGCTCCGTCGGCTCGATGCCCAGGCTGCGCAGCGCCTGGGCATCGTAGGGCTGCGCACGGCGCTCCGCCAGGATGACCTCGACTCCGCCCACCACGAAGACGACGGTGCGTCCCCGCGCGATCGGGAGACCCGTGAACATCGGGCCTTCGTTGACGTAGTTGCCATCCGAAAGCAGGCGAACTGTGCCGGTGAGGGTCAGGGGTGCACCGTGGAACTTGTCTGTCTTCCCGCCGAGGGTCAGCGTCAGCGTCTGACCGACACCGGCCTCCCAGGCCTCCGCGACTGCCTCCGGATCGACGATGAGGCAGACCGTTGAGTTGGGCACGTCAGCCTCGACCATCTCCTGCAGCATCACCGTACCGTCGCAGGGCGTGCCGCCACCGGGATTGTCGGAACCGTCGGCGAGAATCACCGGGCCGCCCTTCGCGAGAGCCCAGTCGATCGCCTCGCGTACCGGAGTGAGCGTCAGGCGGAACTCCTCCCTGCGGTCCCAGACCGTCGTCGCCAGTTCACGGGCGGTCTCGGCGGCCAACTCGGGGGCGTTGTCGGTGGTGACGACCATCGATGCTCCGGTAACAGGGGTATCAGCGAAGGCGAAGCCTCCCGAGAAGGTGATGGTGAGGATGCCCGGCTGCTGCTCGCGCTCGTGGACGACGGCCATGAGGTCCTGCATCGGCGAAAGGAGGGTGCACTGCCGAGGCGCCGCAATCAGCATGGGTATCTGTGCCAGGGCCGCCGTCGGGCGGATCTCACCCAGGCAGGTCCTGCGCATCAGTTCGAGCGCCTCCTGACCGCGCTCAAGCGCATCCACGTGCGGGTAGGTGTCGTAGCCCAGAAGCGTCGTCGTCCGCTCAACCATCTCCGGGCTGATGTTGGCATGGAGGTCCAGGGTGGCGATGATGGGCAGCTCGGGGCCGACGATCTCCCGGATACGACGCAACAACTCGCCCTCGGCATCGGGGTACTTCTCGGTCACCATGGCGCCGTGCAACTCGAGCAGAAGGCCGTCCAGCGGCCCGGCCTCCCGAAGGCGCTCCAGCAGCATCCCGACCACAGTCTCGAAGGCTGACTGCTCAATGGTGCCCGAAGGCTGCGGGAAGGTCCAGAGGAGCGGCACCAACTCGACGTCACCAGCAGCCTCCGCGGCGGCGATGAAGCCACCGGTGCCGACCCCGGCGGTTCGAAGGGTATCGATCACCTTCTGCCCTGTCATCAGGCCCGGAAAGCCGCCGGACCTCTCGAAATCGCTCAGTGGTGTATGGTGCTCGGCGAAGGTGTTGGTCTCATGCATGAACCCGGCAACAGCGATGCGCACAAGGGTCCCTCCAGGACGTGTTCCGACAGGGCCGACGGAGGGCGTGGTTGCGGCCCTCCGGTTCTGCGGGCCGACCGACAGCTCTGCGTGCCCTGCTCACGCCTCTCTCTCACTACTCGGACCGGCGTACCACCAGGGCAAGGGAGGAAAGAGAAGGCAGGATGCTGAAGTTGCGTCGGTCTGCGACGGCTCTGTAGGCGGCGTTCGGTCAGCAGCTCGTTCTGCGTGCCGGTTTCCCCTTCGGTATCGAGGGGACCTCTGACAGCGGACAACAAGCTGGGGGACCGAACCTGCAGTAGACCGCGACGGACCTTGCAGCATCCAAGGGGCTCTGGCCCTTCGTCCAACAGGGAGGTTCCACCAATGAGCGACAGCATCCGCGTTGGCCTTCTCGGTTGCGGGATGATCACACAACGCAGTCACGCGCCCAGCTATGCCGCGATCCCCGGTGTCGAGATCACGGCACTGTGCGACCTGGACGCCGACCGCATGGCAACGGTCAAGGAGAAGCACGCACCGAAGGCCGCGCTGTTCACCGACTACCACGAACTCCTCCAGTCCGGACTCGTTGACGCAGTCTCAGTGGCCACGCCCGTCTACCTGCATTGTCCCATGACGCTGGCGGCGCTCGAGGCCGGTTCCCATGTGCTCTGCGAGAAGCCCATGGGCATGTCGCAACTGGAGACGACGCAGATGGTGGCCGCCGCGAAGACGGCTGGGAAGGTCCTCCAGATCAACCTATCGCGCCGCTACGACCGCTTCTACCAGACCATCGGTGGCCTGGTCAGTGAGGGACGGCTGGGTGAAGTGCGGCATATGCGAGCCATTCGCGTCCATCCGACCGCTCCCGACCAGGGCTGGGCACCGGGAGCCACCTGGTTCGTGACCCGCAGTCAGGGCGGCGGCATCGTCGGCGACATCGGCGTCCACGTGGGCGACACGATGCTGTGGTTCCTGGGTGAGGTCGAGAGTGTCTCCGCGGCGACGGCGACCTTGCGGCCGGGCATCGATGTGGTAGACAACGCCACGGCGCTGTTCCGCTTCTGCAGTGGGGCGACCGGCGTCCTGGAGCTGAGCTGGACCAGCCCGGTCAACTACACCTGCTTCGAGATCCACGGCAGTGAAGGGATACTGCTGGCTGATGCCCCGGCCAGCGGAATCCGGATTCGCCAGCGCAACGGCGAGGTCGTCGAGATCCCGGAGGCGGAGTATCTCCCGGCCAGCGGCAACAGCTTCGAGTGTTTCGCCAGGGCCATCGCCGGGACTGCCCTGACGCCCGTTCCAGGCGAGACAGGACACGCGATCCAGCTCGTGCTTGACGCGGTTGTCGCCTCCGGCGAGCAGGGCGGCGTGCCGGTGCCGGTCGTCAAGGCTTAGGGCTTGTCCCGCAGACGAGAAGACGAAGACACTCGGCGCAGGTTCGTGCTTGCGCCGGCAAAGGACGGAGTTCTTGTATGGAAGACTACCGGCGCGAAGCGGAGCATTTCCTGACGCAGGAGACGCAGTTCCATCTCGGGATGCTGCCCACCGAGCAGTCCCACCCGAAGACGAGGGGACTGGCCGAGACTCTCCAGAGCGACTGTCAGGCCGGGGTGAGGATGCTGCAGTCCGTCGATGAGGATGTCGTCGCGATGGCGAAGCGAGTCTTCGGCGGTCCCGAGGTCGAGAAGCTTGTGACGGCCCTGAGTGACGCCGTCCTCGGCGGCCACCGGATCTGCTTTTCCGGCTGCGGCGCCACTGGGCGTCTGAGCATCATGCTGGAGGCCATGTGGCGCAAGTTCTGGCAAGGCTTTGCCAGGCGGCAGCCAGCCTGCACAGCACTTGCCGAGAAGCTCGCAGATCAGGCAGAGAGCATCATGACCGGCGGCGACTTCGCCCTCGTCCGGTCGGTCGAGGGCTTTGAGGACTACATCAGCTTCGGTCGTCAGCAGGCCATTGAGGCTGACCTGACCGCCGGCGATGTCCTCGTCGCCATCAGCGAAGGCGGGGAGACTTCCTCCGTCATTGGCACGCTGATGGAGGCCCGAGAGCGCGGGCTCGAGACCTTCTTCGTGTTCAACAACCCGGCGGACATCCTCTCTGCCCACATCGAGCGCTCGCGGCGGGTGATCGAGGACCCCGCGGTGACGGTACTGGATCTCGCCACCGGTCCCATGGGTGTTGCAGGCTCCACACGGATGCAGGCCACGACGGCGGAGTTGCTCGTTGTTGGCTCCGCGCTGGAGCAGGCGCTGCTCCGAGTGCTGCCTAAGGTGCTTCCGGCTGAGGCGCTGGAGGCCCTGCCGTCGGAGTTGCTGAAGCCGATCGATGGCGCGGCTCAGTTCGAAGCGCTGCTGCGTGACCTGAGCAGCCGGGAGGCAGTCGCGGCGATCGCCTCCTGGGTCGACACCGAGAACGAGCTGTACGCCGCCGGTGGCCGGATCACCTACTTCGCCGCCGATTGCGTGCTCGACATCTTCACCGACACCACCGAACGCACGCCGACCTTCATGCTCCCGCCCTTCCGCAAGTCCGATGACCTGGCGTCTCCCCCATCGTGGGCCTTTGTGAAGGACCCCGTGCGGCCGACCCCAGAGGCCTGGCGGAACGTCCTGGGTCGCGCACCGCGCTGCCTCGAGTGGGAGACACCGCTGTATGAGTCGATGGGCGCCTCGGCCAAGATCATCAACGATCCGCCGCGCCTGGGTACCGAGGAACTGATGAAGTTCCTGATCGGTTCAGAGGCGGACCCCTCGCGCACGGAAGTTGAGCCCAACGTCGCGATGCAGGTCTTGCTGGCCCAGGAGGTGACCAGTCCTGAGGCCGCCGCCTGGCAGGAGGCCTGCCGCAAAGCCGCAGCACCTTTCAGCCGCCAGATGACGGTCGTGATCGGCCTGGGCGAGACTCCGGAGGCCGCGCAGGTGCTGCAGGTGCCCTGTCGGCTGACCGCGACGCCACTCGGGCTGTGGGATCGTCTCGCGGCGAAACTGGTGCTGAACACCGTCTCGACGGCCACCATGGGCAAGTTCGGACGGCTGGTCAGCAACTGGATGGCGAACGTCGATACCTCGAACAAGAAGCTGGTGGATCGTGGGACGCGGCTGGTCGCCGAACTCACCGGCCTGGACTATGAGACCGCCTGCCACGAGCTGCACCGCACTTTCGCCGAGCAGAAAGCCACAGCCAAGCCCGGCCAGCCACGGGTCTCGCCCGTTGCCAAGACGGTGCGACGTCTGGGACGGAAGCTCTGACCGCCAGGTAGATAGGAGACAGCATGTCTTGCGCAAGTCCGTGCCTGAGTTGGACCAAGGCCGGAACGCCGCCCGATCTAGCGGCGATGCTCCGTTGCCTGGCTGAGGAGTATCCGCTTCACGAGACCACTGCCGCAGAGGCCAACCTGCGCTTTGCCTGCGGGCCGGAGTGTCCCGGCTACGCCCTGGATCGGGCCGACGGCGTCACGACGGTCCGCTACGGATCTCTGACGCAGGCCGGACGAGCTCTTGGTTCGCTCCTGGCGGGGCTCGATACGGACACTGGCTCCACACCGGCCTTCAGCACCCTCGGCATCCTGCTGGATGGCGGCCACAACGCCACGGTGACCCGCCGGCACTTCCGCAAGTGGCTGCGTCGACTGGCCCTGCTGGGCTACAACGCCGCCATGGTCTACACGGAGGCGGGATACCTGCTGCCCGGGGATCCCTGCTTTGGCTACCAGCGGGGCGCCTACACCCTCGACGAGATGCGTGAGCTTGACCGCTATGCGGCGACGCTCGGCATCGAGATGATCGGCAGCATCCAGGCCCTCGGGCATCTGGAGCAGGCGCTGAAGTGGCCGCCCTATGCCGGGACACGCGACACGGAACACACCTTGCTCGTGGGCGCTCCGGAGACGGCTGAGCTGGTGGAGAAGATGGTGGCCTTCTGGGCCGAAGCCTGTGGTAGTCGACGGCTGCACGTCGGCATGGACGAGACCTATGACCTGGGTCGCGGGCGATACCTGGATCAGAACGGCTACCGGCGGGGCCTGGACCTGTACGTTGAGCATCTCCAACTCGTGGCCGAGGTCTGCAAGCGACACGGGGTCCGGCCGATGGTATGGTCCGATGTGCTCTTCCGTCTCGCGGGCAGCAGTGGCGCGCACTACGACCAGAACAGCCGCATCCCCGACGGGATTCGCGCAGCGCTTCCCCGTGAGGTGGACCTGGCTTACTGGGACTACTACAACGGCGATCCCCAGCACTACCAGGACCGCATCGAGGCTCACCGGGCCCTCGGCTACGAGCCGGTGATGACCTCCGGCATCTGGAGCTGGCCCACGCCCTGGCATGACTGGCGGCGGACCGAGCAGTTCGGCGGGGCCTGTGTATCTGCTTGCCGGGCAGCCGGTCTGCGCGAGATGACCTTCGCCCTCTGGTCGGACGACGGGGCCTACTGGGACGTTGACTCCTCCCTGGCCGGTGTCGCTCTGATGGCCGAGCAGTGCTATGGCGACGGCACCGTCGATGATGCGGTTCTGTCCCGGCGTTTTGCGGCGGTCTGCGGCTCCGACCTCGCGGCACATCGTATCGCCTCGCGGCTCAATGACGGTCTTCAGGCTTGCAGTGTGCTCTGGGACGACCCCTTGCAGGCCATGTATCTGCGGCATGCGGCCAGGGACGGCGTGGATGCCCTGCGGGAGGCCGAGACTCAGTACCGCAAGATCGCTCGGGCGCTGGAGCCCCACGCGCAGGACACGGCCGCAGGCGACCTGGGACATGCGGCCCTGGTGGCGCAGTTCATGGCAGCCAAGACCGGGCTTGCGGCCCGGCTGTTTGAGGCTTACGCGGCGGCAGACCGGCCGGCGCTGCAGGCGATAGCCGAGGACATACCGGCGATCGTGGCGCTGACAGAGGACCTGGCCGCCTCCTTCCGCAGGCGATGGATGGCCTGCTGCCAGCCCTTCGGCCTGGAGGTAATCCAGATTCGCTTCGCCGGGCAAGCCGCACGATACCGTGAGCTTGCGCAGCGTCTCACTGAGTACCTGGCCGGCGAGATCGAGGGCATCGCGGAGCTGGACCAGGCTGCCCGGGGAGCGTATCTGCCTGCCCGGTGGCTGAGCTACCGCGCACTGGCCAGCGGCGCACGGGTCTTCTAACGGCTACACCAGAAGAAGCTGCCCTTCCGTCAACCGGTACCGGAGGTGTCGACCTTGCAGAACTCGCTCATGCTGGTCGTGCTCGGAGTCTGTCTCTCGGTGGCTGCCGCAGAACCGATTCGTGTCACGGACTTCAGCGGAGGTTCACCGGGCCTGCCGATTGCCGACGCGCTGGGCGATCTTGGCGACCGCGTCCAGCGGGTGGCCGCAGACAAGGTGTCGCAGCTTCCCGCCGGTGGCGTTCTGGTCGTCGACGGCGCTTCGGACCTGGGCAAGCTTCAGGCCGAGGGGCACTCGGTGGCAGACTTCGTGGCTCAGGGTGGTGGGCTGTTGATAGCCGGGCTGCCGAACTCCCTGCCCAGGACTTCCGGGCTGTGGCAAGCCCTCGGTGCAGCCGCCCCGGCAGACATCACCGGCGCAGGTCTCTTCCCCGACGATTCCGGCTACTGGATGTGGATTGGGCAGCAGAAGGACGAGAGCCCCGACCATATCCGCTACATCCGCAAGAGCTTCGAGATCAAGAAGCCCGTGAAGCGTGCCTTCGTGCGCTGCACGGTGGATAATCTGTACTGGGTGTACCTCAACGGCGAGCAGATCGGCTATAGCTGGAGCTGGTTCGACAACGAGCTGTGGGACCTCAGCAAGGGCCTGCGGCCCGGCAGGAACGTGCTCGCCTTCAAGGGCCGCAATGTGGACGGCCCCGGCGGGTTCTTCGCCCAGATCGGGATCGAGTACACGGACGGCACCCGCGAGCTCCTCGTCAGTGATCAGAGCTGGAAGTTCCACATCCCCGAAGAGCCGAACTGGGCTGCGGTGGACTACGACGACACTGCCTGGCGTCGTGCGACGGACCTCCAGCCCATGGTCCAGTACACCCACATCTACGATAAGGGCATAGCGATCGAGGGACCGCTGGCCCTGCATCCACCCCATCCGATCCTCAACGCCATCACCAGTCGCTTCGGCACCACCCACTCTGTGCGCGGGGTGATTCCCCGGCCGGGAGCGACGGTCTTGGCCTCTGCGGGAGACCAGCCGGTCGTGGTCTGCGCGGAGTATGGTAAGGGTCGAGTGGTCCTGATCGACACCCTCCCGCAGGGCGCCGGAATGGTCTCCAGCGACCTCACCGACGACCTCCTGTCGGCCGCGATCCTGTGGCTGGGCCATCAGACCGAAGGAGTGCGCGTCGCCGAGGCAGAGTACCTTCCCGTCTCGGTCGCTCGCGGTGCCGGGGTGCGCCTGGGATACTCGCTGACGGGAATCACCCCATCAGTGGACGGTCTGCTCACGGCCACGCTGACGCACAAGGGGAAGGCAACCACGCTCGGCCGCTACGAGCTCAAGGCCGGACAGCCGATCACGGCCGCCTGGACGGGTGAGCAAATGCGTGACCCGAGCGCCGACGGTGCATGGCAGCTCGATCTGACGGCGAAGGATACGCAGGGGAATACGGTCTTCCACCGGGATGTGATCTGCCAGGTGACCAACGCGCTGTCGATTCCCGCGAACCGCCACGTCGTCGCTCAGGGAACGACCGTCCAGTTCCGCGGCGACCTGAAGGACAAGGTGCCGCAGGGCGCCAGGCTCACGACCTCGGTTCTGGATCCCTGGGGACGATCTCTCCCGGCACCAGAGCCCAGTATCTCCGAGGGTACCTACACCTGGACCTACCAGGTGCCGGACCTCGCCGAGGGTGACTACCAACTGGTGGTGACGATCGCCGAGGGAGCTGAGGTCCTCGACAGCTTCGGGGTGCCCTTCACCGTGGTCCCGCGGATCGACCATGCCGACTTCTACCCGACCACTATGCGCCTCTCCGAGGAGCGCACTCTGAACCGTGCAGCGATCGAGAGTGAGATCGACGACATCCTCGCTCACGGGTTCAACACGCTCACCTTCAGCGGGCATCGACTCGGGGCAGGCCCGGGCTCACCCTATGACTATGCCGAGGACTATGCACAGCGCAAGGGCATGGCCATCAGCTACTCCTTCCAGGGCGACTTCTGCCCCCTGCGACGCGACGGTCTGCCTCCTGTGTCGGTCTTCTCGCCGGAAGAGTACACCGAGGCCCTACGACCCAAGATCGAGGCGGCCGTGGCGACCTGCCGGCAGGTGCCACGGTTGCTGAACGTGCAGGGCTACATGGACGAACCCTTCCAGGTGAGTGGCACGACCTTCGACGACCGCCCGGCCGCGAAGGAGGAGTTCCGGCGACGGTATGGCATCGACATGCCGACCCGCGACCAGGCGCGCGAAGACCCGGCGCTGTGGCTCAAGTACGTGGACTTCTGGAGCGACTGCTACGCGGCCGGTTGGCGTCAGAGCTACGCGCTGGTCAAGAAACTCTACCCCGACTTCTGGGTGGAGCTCACGCACGACTCGCACTGCACCTTCGGCGCAGCCGGACGCAACTTCAACGGCTTCTGGGCAGTGGATGATGTCTGCCACTGGGGCGCTCCCTTTGACTCGGTGAACTACGACATCTACCCGTATCTGTCCACGGACTTCCGCACGGGCAAGTTCGGCGAGAACCGGCTTCCGCGCATTTCCGGGATGCACATGGCCTTCGCCGAGATGCGGAACCTGGCTTACAGCTACGACAAGAAGCTGGGGTTCTGGGTCGAGAGCGGCTGGTCGAGCAAACTGGCCCCGGAGTCTCCCTTGCGCGAAGCCACCTGGTCACCACGAGAGCTGACCTACACCTCCATTGCCGCGGGCTGCGACTACCTGAACACCTTCTGGGGCATCCCACAGGACCCGCGCTGGTGGGAGACGTACCGCGGCACCATGAACGAAGTGAAGAGCATCGCGCCGCTACTGACCCGAAGCCGAGTCCCGCAAGCCAGGGCGGCCTTCCTCTTCCCACGCACTCAGCACGTCCTGCTGCAGGAGGAGTACTGGAACGTCATGGTCGCGCTCGAGGCTTTCCGTCAGGCCTACGGCGAGCTCGACTGCCTCCACGAGGAGCAGCTTTCCCAGGGCAAGCTTGGGAACTACAAGGTCCTCGTCCTGTTCGACACCCACTTGCTGAAGCGCAAGGACGCCGAGATCCTCCGCGACTGGGTGAAGGCCGGCGGGTGTCTCGTAGCGGATGAGGTGCCCTCGCTGGATGAGAACAAGCAGCCGCTTGGTGTGCTGGAGCCGATCTTCGGGGTCAAGGGCACTTCACAGGTGGTCGAGGGTGCGACGCCGATCCAGGGCTCCGCGGCTTCGCTGTGGGGACGACGCAGCTATGAGGCAGCCGGTGCAAAGGTCGCCGCCATCTCGGGCGAGTTCCCGCTTGTGCTGGAGAACAGCGCCGACCAAGGGTGGGCGACACTGCTCAACTTCCCGGTCAAGGACTGCTACCTGGAGGCGCTGGTGCATCCCGGTGATGGTAGCACGGCGGCGGCGATACTGGGCATGCTGCGGCGGGGCGCCCTGAGCACCGGTCAGCAGGCGAAGGTCACCTCCAGCAACCCCGGTATCGAGGCCGCCCTGCGCCAGACACCCCAGGGCACCACGCTGCTGCTCCTGGTCAACCACGAGAGCAAGGACGCGACAACGCAGGTCACGCTCCCCCATCTCGCAGCGGGCGGAGTGGTTCGCGACCTGGTGAGTGGGCAGCGAGTGCAGGCCGGAAGCGACTACGCGATGACGCTGCAGTGCCCCTGGGGAGAGACCCGCGTTCTTGGCATCTTCCCCTCTGACCCGGCCGGGCTGACCCTCGCGGGCCTCAGGCCCAGTTTCGCTCCCGGGCAGACCGTCGACTACCAGTTCACCGTCGGTGGCCGAAACGTGCACGGCAACTATCTGCTGCAGGTGTCGGTCACCGGCCCCGATGGCCGGGAGTACCAGGCCTTCTCCGCCCTGACCTGCACCGAAGACGCGACCTGCCGACGGAGCCTCAAGCTCCCGGTCAACGCACAGCCCGGGGTATGGACCGTCCACGCTCGCAGCCTGTGGGACGACTCAGAGGCTAAGGGAAGCTTCACCGTCAGCGGATAGGCAGACAACTGAAGCGAGAACTCCCGTGCCCCGCGGAGGTCCCCGTGAGGTCCTTGCGGAACCGCCGCGGGGTTCGGCTTGCCACACAACGACAGCCGGACCAGAGGCCCGAGGAATGCACCTGCGAAGCCTACTGCTGTGGAGTGTGATCGCCGTAATGCCTGCGACCCCGAGCGTCGCCCAGACTCGCCTTGACGTGTACCCCGACGAAGTCATCGCCCACCTCAGCCGCACCATGACGGGTGCTTGTATCGAGGATGTGAACCACGAGCTATACGGGGGCATCTACACCCAGATGGTGTTCGGCGAGAGCTTCCAGGAACCGCCGATGTCCGAGCCCCCGGTCGGCTTCACCGCCTGCGAGGGTGCCTGGGAAGTCCTGCCGGACGGCGCACTCTCAGCGGCAGAGGGCCAAGGACCGAAGCTCGTGCGACCGGAGATCGAGTTGGCGGACGGCGCCGCCGGTGTTGAGGTCTTCTTCGACGAGTCCGTCTCCGGCAACGCCGGTCTGATCCTGCGAGTGAGGGAGCCGAGGCGCGGCGCCGATGCCTTCGTTGGCTACGAGGTCTCCCTGGACCAGAAGCGCGGAGTGCTGGTGATCGGCAGGCACGAGCGCAACTGGCAGCCTCTCGCCGAGGTCGCCGTGAACATCCCCCTGGGTCGCTGGATTCCGCTGAGTGCACGGCTGTCCGGCGGGCAGATCACCGTCGAGGTCGATGGCCGCTTCGTGGCCACCTGCACCGATCCGAAACCGCTCCCTGCCGGTGCCGTAGGACTGAGGCCCTGGCAGCGCCAGGCACGCTTCCGGAGTCTGTGGGTCGACAGCGGTGAGGGCCGCCGGGACCTTCCCTTCGGGTCTCAGGGTGAGACTGCTCTTGGGGGCGCTGTGAGTGGGATGTGGCGCAGCCTTCGCACCGGCCAGGCCCATGGCACGGTCGCACTGAACACCGACAGACCCTTCGTCGGCCGCCAGAGCCAGACGCTCACCATGACGGCCGGTCCCGGCGCCGTCGGGATCGAGAACCGGGGCCTCAACCGCCAGGGCATGTGCTTCCGCGCGGGCCACACCTATGAAGGCTGCCTCTGGGGTCGTGCCACCGAGGATACGCCGCTGACGGTGGCTCTCGAGAGCGCCGACGGGACTCGCACCTATGCGCGGGCGGTGGTCAACGTTGCCACTCGCGACTGGGGGCGGCTCGACTTCACTCTCACCCCGGACGCCGGCGATGACGACGCTCGACTGGCGATCTACCTGACGGAGCCGGGCTCGGTGAGTCTTGGCTACGTCGCGCTTCACCCAGGCGAATGGGGTCGATTCAAGGGCACTGCCTCGCGGCGGGATGTGGCCGAAGGGCTCGTGGAAGAGGGCCTGACAGTCCTGCGCTGCGGCGGCAGCATGGTCAACACCGACCACTACCGCTGGCAGAAGATGATCGGCCCTCGCGACCGGCGCGAACCGTACACGGGGCTCTGGTACCCGTGGTCCTCGAATGGCTGGGGCATCATCGACTTCCTGCAGCTCTGCGAAGCGGCCGGGGTCGCCTGCATTCCGGCCTTCAACATGGGCGAGACGCCGCAGAGCATGGCGGACTTCGTCGCCTACGCCAAGGCTCCCGCGGACACTGAGTGGGGTGCCCGTCGGGCCGCAGACGGCCATCCTGAGCCCTACCGCCTGCGGTACGTGCAACTGGGTAATGAGGAGTCGGTGGACGAGAACTACTGGTCGCGCTTTGTGCCCATGGCTGAGGCGATCTGGGCTGCCGACCCAGACATCACCATCATCGTCGGCGACTTCGCCTTCTATGAGCCGATCCGTGACCCCTTCAACTTCGGCGGCGCGCCGCGGATCAAGTCACTCGCAGCGCACCAGAAGATACTGCAGCTTGCGGCAGCCCACAACCGCGAGGTCTGGTTTGACGTACATGTCGGGAGCGAATCACCGGCGAGGCTGGGTGGTCTGTACACCTTGCCCACTCTCGTCGAGGCCCTGCATAACCTCTGCCCCGAGGCACGGTTCAAGCTCTGCGTGCTGGAGCTGAACTCGAACCGCCATGACCTGAACCGCGCGCTGGCCAATGCCCGGTCCATCAACTCCCTGGAGCGCATGGGCGACGATGTGCCGGTAGTGTGCTCGGCCAACTGCCTGCAGGTGGACGGCCAGAATGACAACGGCTGGGACCAGGGTCTCCTGTTTCTGAACCCGTCGACCGTGTGGCCGCAGCCTCCGTACTACACCATGCAGATGCTCTCGCGCCACTGGCTGCCGCTGTGTGTGCGAGCCGAAGTGACGGGTGGCGAAGGTGCGCTCGACGTCACCGCCAAGCGCAGTGAGGACGGCGGGACGCTTCAGCTCCAGGTCGTGAACTACGGGAACGCGGACCTCTCGGCCACCGTGAACCTGAAGGGCTTCCGTCCGACGAAGCCCGAGGCCCCCGCCGAAGTTCTGACCGGTGCGCCGGAGGCCGTCAACTCCGCGACGCAGCCGGACCTGGTGAAGCCACGCCGCGAACAGGTGAAGGTGGAAGTCGGCGCTGAGAGCTTCGCGCACAGCTTCCCGGCACACTCCTTCACGATCCTGCGACTGGAGTAGCGGCAGCTTCGTCGTGCCAACCTCCGTGTGTCGGCTCCGGCCGCACACTTCTGTAACCTGGGAGAGGACACAATGATACGCGTTGGCTGTGGAACTGTGAGCTTTCGGAACCTGCCTCTCGAGGATGCCCTGGAGCGCATCGCCCGCGCCGGATATATCTGGGTCGAGACCCAGGCTACTGCCCCCTTCTGCCCGCATGTGGACCCGTGGCAGGATGACCCGGAGGTCTTCAACCGTCTGGTTGCCCGCTTCGGTTTCGAGGGTGTGACTGCGCTGTGGTCAAGCCACGGTGCGATCCTCGCCGACCCGGAGGCAGTGGCAGGGATCAGCGCCACCATCGAATGGGCCCACGCGGCCGGGATACCGGTCGTCAACGCAGGCGACGGCCAGAAGCCTGCGGGGATGACCGACACCGATGCCCTTAAGCTGCTTGGCGAGCGGCTCGCGGCGATTCTGGAGGTGGCAGAGCGCTGTCAGGTCTATCTGGCCATCGAGCCCCATGGCACCTTCTCCCTCACCCCAGAGGGTCTCGAGGCGATCCTGGGCCTGTCTGAGTCGCGCTGGTTGGGGATCAACTACGACACCGCCAACATCCACCGGGCGACCTATGTGGAGACTGCTGCAGGGGCGTACTCCTGGAGGCCGATGGGCGAAAGCGCCGACGAGGTCGCGACCCTGGAGCGAGTGATCGACCGGGTCGTGCACTGCCACGCGAAGGACGTGATCGGTGCTCAGTCGGTGGCTCTGGGTGATGGTGAGGTGGATGTGACCGGGTGCCTGGAGGTCCTCAAGCGCCACGGGTATGAGGGCGTCGTCTCCCTGGAGACCGAAGGCGAAGAGACACCCGACGAGATGCAACAGCTCATCGAACGCAGCCGCCGGTACCTCGTTGAGGCCCTGGCGTAAGGCCGAGGGGATGGACCGTCGCAGAGGTATTCCGCTGTCCGAAAACAGGAGACTACCATGTCAGAGAAGGAACTCGCCGCCGACTGGACGGACGTGCTGCTCACCGAGGGCGCCGAGCCGATCGTCACCTATCGCAGCGGCCTCACGGTCTACGAGGAGTCGCTGACGAAGGGCCGATTTGTGGGCCGAGGCTGGAATGCTTCGGGGTACGTGAACTACTACGATGGCCGCCTTGACCCCAACCAGCACCCGATGCCTCAGGCCTTCTGGCTAGAGATGGACGGCCAGCTGCTGACTTGGGACTGGGAGTGGCAGGGACTCGAGGAGGTGCCGGAACTGGAGGCACCCGAGGGAACCCGCCACGTTGTCATCAGCCTGCGCCACACCTTGCGGCCGGTCTCGGTCAAGGTTCATACCAGGCTTGACGGGACCGCCATCCTCACCCGCTGGCTGGAGGTCACGAACACCGGGACGCAACCGGCGGCACTGTCCTCGGTGGCCTCCTGGAGCGGTGTGCTGCAGAAGACGAACCGCTGGCGTCTGCATCTGGGCGACAGCGGCAAGCCGTTGTACTCCATCGGTTACTTCGCGAACTCCCACTGGGGCAACGAGGGCGACTTCCAGTGGTTCGACCTGCCGGAGGCCGGGTACCGGGTCGATGGGCGCTATCGTCGCGACCGGCACCGGCACCCGATGGTCGTCCTCCGCAACAATGCCACGGGCGAGCACTTCATCTACCAGTTGGCCTGGTCGGGAGGCTATAGCTTCGAGTTCGATCTCGACGCCGACGCCGGCACGACGGATCAGGCAGCGCGACTGTTCTTCCGCGCAGGCCCGGAGGCTCCGGCCCCGCTGCGAATCGTGGCACCCGGGGAGACGGTCAGCACGCCCGAGGTACACCTGGGACCCGTCTTCGGTGATCTGGACACCGCCCTCCAGTCCATGCACGATCACCTGCGCAAGAGCGTGTTCATGCCTCAGGCCCGTGGTCGCGGTGGATGGGTAGAGTCGGGCCTTGGGCCGGAGGTGGAGATCACACCCGAGCAGGTCATGCACGCGATCGACCTCGCCGCCGAGCTTGGCGCCGAAGTCTTCTTCATTGATGCCAGTTGGTATGCCAAACCGAGAAGCAACTGGTGGCGCACCGTGGGCGACTGGGACGTGAACCACGAACGCTTCCCGGAGGGACTGAAGCCCTTCCGCGACCGCGCTCATGGGAAGGGCCTTCTGTGGGGGCTGTGGATGGACGCCGAGCGCATCGGCGAGGAGAGCAGCGTCTTCGGAGAGCATCCCGACTGGCTGGCCGCCGGATATGATGGGCAGCGGAACCTCGGAGGGCTTCTGGACCTGACGAACCCTGAGGTTGCTGACTGGATGGAGGCGCAGATCACCCGAGTCATCGAGGAGAACGAGTTGGAGTTCTTCCGCCTGGACCACAACACGCATCCCGGTCCGGGCCTGCAGACGCGACGAGAAGGCTATGTCGAGAACGGTTACCTGCGCTACTTCCAGCAGCTCTATGCCATCTACGACCGGCTGCGTGCGCGCTTCCCCGAGGTCATCTTCGAGAACTGCGCCGGGGGCGGCGGTCGCTCTGACGTTGGCCTCGTCCGGCGCTTCAGCCACACCTGGGTGACCGACTGGCAGATCGCGCCTCGCTCCTTCGCGATCACCAACGGGATGAGCATGGCCCTGCCGCCGGAGTACGTGGATCGTCTTGTGGGCGGCCAGAGCGGATACACCACCGCAGACCTCGACTTCCAGAACCGACTGCTGCTCTTTGTCCGCCCGACGGTTGGGTTCTCGAAGCCCATGGGAGCTGAGTGGAACCCCGTCCAGCTTGAGCGACTGAAGCGGTTCATCGACCTGTACAAGAGCTTCGTCCGCCCCTTCATGAGCACCGGGCGGATCTACCATCACACTCCCTGCGTATGCAATCCCGAGCCGCGGGGCTGGGGTGTCCTGGAGCTGTCCTCCCGCGAGCGCGACCGGGCCATCTGCGGCCTGTTCCAGCTCTCGGCGCCCACGGAGCCTGAGTACCTGCTGCGACTCCGCGGCCTTGACCGATCGCGAAGGTACAAGGTGACCTTCGACAACTCCGGCCAGACCTGCGAGGTCGACGGGCTTAGCCTGATGCAGCAAGGGTTGACGGTTCGCCTTGAGGGTGCGCTGACGTCGGAGCTGCTGGTGATCGAGGCGGTGTAGGCCGAAGGCGACGAGTTGCCCGCTGAGGTCCGTCTGGTTGTAGCAACAAGCCCTGCTCCGTCTGCACGCGGAGCAGGGCTTTGGTTGTTCTTGCGGCGTCGACTTGGGCATCCCGCGTGCCTTACTTCACCTGCTTCTCCCGCTCAAGAAGCAGGCCCTGATAGGCGGCCGGGATCACGAGGCGACCCTTCCAGAAGGAGCAGGCACCAGGGTTGCCGGTCAGGGAGTACTCGCGCAGCAGTCGCGGCTTCGTCACGTCCTCGATATCAAGCACCTGCACCGTGCGCTCATGGCGCGAGGATACGGAAAGGAGGTTGCCGTCGACCTCCGGCCTGCCATGGATGCGCAGGCCCTCCACGCCATAGGCCGGCAGGCTGCTCATGCTGCGCTTCTCGTTGACGGCCAGCAGGTAGTATTTCCCGCGATTGATCACAAGCAGCGAGTCCCTGAAGGCGCAGATGCCGTCGGTCCAACTGTAGTTCTTGTCGTCCGGCGTGTTCCCTGCGTGCACGGGCTTGTCTCCGCTCACGTCATACCACGCCGGGCCACTCCGCTGCCAGTAGGCCACCAGGTAGCGACCGCCACAGAGCTTGTTCACGAGTTGGTCTCCGTAGAAGAGCCCCACCTGCCGGTCACTGAACACCACCTTGGGCTTGTCCGGGGAACTGAGGTCCACGACGAAGGTCTCTGCCCCACCGCAGTGCACCAGCGCATAGCGGCCGGGTTCAGGCACGACCACTTGCTTGACGCCCTTGCCGGGGATGTTGAGGCGGCCGATCTCGGTCAGCCGGAGGTCTTGGCCGATGTCGTAGATGCCCATGCCACCCAGACCCTCGGCGGTGAAGAGGCGGTTGCCGAGGCAGGAGACGAAGCCGACTTCCTCCTTCGTCGGGTGGCTCGCGACGAGCTCCAGACGGTCGCCGAGTCGCACCGCCTGGACTCCCGCCGAGCCACAGGCAAGCCACGCAAGATCGCCCTGAAGGGTCGCTGAGTGGACCTGCCCCTCGGGACGGTAGACCAGAAAGGGCGTGCTGTCTTGCTTGGTGTCGGACGCGGCGGGCAGGACCGGCGGAGTATCCGCCTCTCGCACTACGGGGCTCGCCATACCCGGCGCGGAGACGACGTACAGGCCGCTGTAGACGCCGGCAGCGTAGATGACACCGTCACCGAGAGCTATCCCACCCACGGGGTCGGCCAGCTCCCTGCCGGGCGGGATTGGGAGCTGCGCATGGGCTACGATCGCGGGCTTGGCCGGATCGTCGACCTTGATGACGAAGACGCCGTTGTGAGTATCTGCGGCGAAGCAGTAGTCGCCGGCGACAGACGCGGCCCAGGTGTCGATGGAGATTGAGTAGAAGGGCGGGAACTTGACGCGAGACACATAGACCGGGGCCCTGGGGTCGGACACGTCCCAGATCTCCAGGCCGTGGCCCTTCCCGAAGCCCTCCTCCGTGTTGCGGTTCCGGTTGTGGTGGCCCGTGGCCGCGTAGCAGTACTTGCCACGCAGGCAGCCTCCGTCACCGTAGCCGTCCAGCGGCCCTGCCCCGATGACGGCCGGCTCACGAGGGTTCGTCATATCCCCGATCAGGAGCTGTCGTGAGGACCAGTCGCCGATGTACAGCAGGTTGTCCCGCGACCAGCAAGACTGCGCCTCGGGGGTCTTGAGCATGCTGACGTGACGGACCTGGCGCGGGTCGGAGATGTCGACGGTCTCGATGCCGTAGCAGCGCTCCGCGATGAAGGCGAGCTTGCCGGAGACCCAGATGCCCGTAGCCATCTCAACCGAATCGTAGTGGCTGACCAAGACCGGCCTGGCAGAATCCGAGATGTCGACGATCCACAGACCGTCCTGCCGGGCAGTGAGGTAGGCCAGATTGCCCCGGACGGTTATCTGCCGGGTGTTGCCCAATCCCGCGAGCGTCCCGAGCAGTCGCGGAGTCTCAGGCTGCGTGATGTCCAGCACGTACAGATTGCCCTGACCGATGGCGTAGAGGCGGTTGCCCACGACCTCGGCGGCCATGCAGGGGCCGACTTTCTCGACCTTGTGATAGGGCAGGCGCTTCCCGTAGAGGCTTTCGTCATGCCCGGTCTGAGGAGGCGTCTCTGCAGCGAAGCTCCCGAGGCTGGTGGCCAGCAAGCACAGCGTAAGGTGACCTTTCATGGCTCTCTCCGTTGGTGCGATGGCCCTGTGCGAAGACAGGGGCTCTGAAGGGCGCCATTCCCGAGGGCACCCCTTCAGTGTGTGTCTTCTCCCCGGCCGGCAGGTCTCCTCTTCGGCGAGAGGACAACTTGATGCTGACAGCGAAATCGCTCCACTACAGCAGAGCGTGACATCCTTCGGAGGCAGCCTCATGTACTGCACCACTGTGCCCTGCCGTGGAGTGTGGGGCCTGACCGCACTCGGAGCGCTTGTGTGTACCGTGGTCTTCGCAGCACCGTCCGAGACACCCGCCACCGGCGCGACCGTAACAGCGATGGCGACCGACCCGGCCGCTGTCGCAAGGCTCGCGCAAGAGGCGCTGACTCTCAAACGAAGTGGGCAGCCCCAGGCGGCGCTTGCCAAAACGCAACACGCGCTGAGGGCAGACCCGACCAACAAAGAAGCCCATTGGGTAGCGGCCTGGATCCTGGCTGAAACGGGAAGGCGGACGGAGGCGACGGCGGAGTTCCAGGCCTTCGTGAACTGCGCTCCCGGGGATGAGCGGCTGGATGCCGCGTGCCACGCTCTGGAGCGTCTGAGTGGCTCCGCGCCTGCGGCCGCTCCCAGGACCGATCGCGAAGCGCTTGAGGACTTGCTCGAAACCGGGGCCCTCAAGGGCACCCCGGAGCGTCTTGGCGGCGGCGTGATGGTGAAGTACAAGCTTCGCCTTGAGGACGGCAGCGCAAAGGGACGCAAGGCGGTCTTCAAGCCCCGTCAAACCGGGTCGCAGAGCTTCGTCTACGAGATCGCCGCGTATCGCATTGATCGGCTCTGCGGAATGGGCCACGTGCCGGTGACGGTCAAGCGTGACTTGCCCCGCTCTGCCCTGGCCGCCGCGGGCCTTAGCGACCGTCTGCGTTTCTCCGGCGACCTCCTCGGCGGATCCGTTCAGCAGTGGGTGGACAACGCGCGGGACCCACTGGGGTCAGGAGCCAGGAGTTGGGGCCAGGCCTGGCTTACCCGGCTGTCGCATCCCGGCGGTTCCGTCCCTGACGTGGCGACCGCGCGGGCGGTGAGCGACATGGTCCTGCTGGACTACCTGCAAGGCAACATGGACCGATTCTCAGGCGGCAACGTTCTAGAAGATGCGGCCGGCAAGCTCTGGTTCATCGACAACTCCGAGGCCTTCGGGTCCTCCTCGAGGCCACGTCAGGATTTCGACCGTGTGAAGCGCTTCGACCGGGGAGTCATCGAGGCCCTGCGGAAGGCTACCGAGGTCGACTTCACGCGCGACGTGGGCCCGTGGCTCACAGCCTCAGAGCTGCGTGGCCTTCTCGAGCGTCGCCGCCATGCACTACAGCGGGTCGAGGAGCTGGTGGGCCGATACGGCGACTCAGCAGTCTACCTGTAGACCGCGGAGTGGTCGGAAGTCCGTGGTCTGCAGGATGAGGACGATCGCGTGTCCCAAGCCAACCATCCCCTTCGGAGGAGTGTGCATATGGAAGCTCTTGTCCTGCGCTCTTTGCTCGTAGCCGCAGTGCTCGCGCTGTCGGCCGTTGTCCAGGCCGCCGAGGAGTCGCCCAAGGTGGGCGACGTCGTGTTCCAGTCCGACTTCGAAAGCCAGGAGGCCCGCGGTGCCTGGTCGACGAAGCCCGTCGCAACCTGGGTGCCCGTCGAGGGACACGGCAACTGTCTCAAGGTCGAGGTGCCCGCGGACAAGGCCAAGGACACCAACATGGTCCAGCTTGTGGTGGACGTCAGCCGATTCCAGGGCTGTCAGTTGCTCTTCCAGTGCCAGGCGAAGGCCGACGCAGTGACCAAGCCCTCAGCCTCGTACCTGGGCGTGAAGTTCATGTGCCACTATGTGTCGCCGCAGGAGGGGCCCGTGTGGCGGAACCAGTCTGATGTCTATGGCACCTTCGACTGGAAGCCGCTGCGGTTCGCACTGAGCATACCGAAGGACGTCAAGGCCGTGGACTTTAGCCTGGGCCTGCAGGACTGCTCCGGCACGGCATGGTTCGACGACCTCAAGGTGACGGTGACCAAGCTCCCGCCGCCGCCGAGGCCGAAGCCTATGCTCAATCCGCCCCCGGCCTTCAAGGGCCACGATCTGCCGCGCCTGCGTGGTGTGATGTCGCCGAATGTGTTCCGCGACGAGGACATGCGCGTCCTGGGGCAGGAGTGGAAGGCCAACGTCATCCGCTGGCAGATCACCCGCAACTGGGCCAAGGTCGGCACGGACCGCGACCTGGCCGAGTATGACAAGTGGCTCAATGGGCGGCTGGATGAACTCGACCAGGCCCTGGAAGCCTGCCGCCATTACGGGCTGCGTGTCGTGGTCGACATGCACTCGCCTCCGGGTGGTCGTCTGGAGGGCAGCGAACTGGCCATCTTCCACGAGAAGAAGTACGCAGACCACTGGGTCGAGCTGTGGCAACAGATCGCACGGCGCTACAAGGGCAACCCGGTGATCTGGGGCTACGACCTGGTCAACGAGCCGGTGCAGAACATCCCCTCCCCCGAGGGTGTCGACGACTACCTCCAGGGGCAGGTGCGCGTCGCCAAGGCCATCCGGGAGATCGACCCCGACATGCCCATCTTCATCGAGGCGAACCAGTGGGACTCGCCCGAGGGGTATCGTGAGCTGCAGCCTGTGGACGTGCCGAGGGTCATCTACCAGGTCCACATGTATGTGCCCGGCGAGTTCACCCACCAGGGCGTCAACAACCGGTCGGTCGGTTTCACCTACCCCGGTGTGATGAACGGCGTCGAATGGAACAAAGAGCGTCTGCGCGGCGTCCTGGCGCCAGTGCGCGAGTTCCAGCTTGCCTACAACGTGCACATCTACGTCGGCGAGTTCAGCGCGATCCGCTGGGCGCCCGGTGCGGCGCAGTACCTCTCGGACTGCATCGACCTCTTCGAGGAGTACGGCTGGGACTGGACCTTCCATGCCTACCGTGAATGGAGTGGCTGGAGCCTGGAGCACGGTCCGAACCAGGAGGACACGAAACCGACAGCCGAGCCCACAGACCGCAGGAAGGCTGTCGTGAGCTGGTTCGCCAAGAACGTCAAGCCACAGTTCCCGTAGGAGTCGGAGGGAAGAGGTCGCACGCTCAAGGGCTGTCGAAGGCCACGGTGAGGAACAGCGACTGGCGATTGTTGGAGGCAGGCTATGAACAGATTCGCGCTTTGCGCCATGACCGTGCTTGTACTTGCCCAGTTTGGGCAGGCCGAGGGACAACGAATCGTGCTGCAGATATCGGAGCAGGGCCCCGAGCTGCGGGGCGACCTGTCCGACCCACTCTGGGCGAAGGCGCCCCTTCTCGATGGGTTCGTGCGGCTCAACACCAAGGAGCCGGCGAAGACGCCCACCGAGGCACGTGTCCTGTGCACCCGGGACTTCCTGTACGTGGGCGTCGTCTGCCATGAGCCCCGTATGAGCGGCCTCGTGGCGGCGGTCAATGAGCACGACGATGCGGTGTGGACCGACGACTGCGTGGAAATCATGCTCGACCCGGCGCAGGGCCAGGCACATATGTACCACTGGATCGTCAACAGCAAGGGGACGATCTGGGATGGCGCCCACACCGCCGGTGGAGGCACGATGGCAGGTTTCGACAGCACCGCCCGGGCGCGGGTCAGCAAGGGCACCGACCGCTGGAGCGTGGAGATCGCGCTTCCACTTGCGGAGATCGGCGGCCGTCCAGTGCCTGGGGAAACCTGGGGCCTCAATGTCGGACGCGAGCGCAAGGGTGCAGAGCCGGAGGTCAGCTCCTGGGCTCCCTCGTCGGGGTTCTCCGACCCGGC
>JBDKVB010000137.1 GCA_039679385.1 Armatimonadia bacterium
CCGCGAGCGATAGCGCGCTGACCTTCACTCCCGGCGGGCCGCAGAGTGGCGTCCTGTTCACCGCCCGTATCCGCCGCGACTTCATGAAGAAGGAACGCGGCCTCAAGTACTACGAGCCCATCGACAAGTCGGTCTTCGCGACGCCTCCCTGCGGGTGGTGCTCCTGGTACTACTACTACCGCGGTCTGACGGAGGACGAGGCTATCAAGAACCTCGACTGGATGGCCGAGAACCTGGTTCCCTTCGGTGCCACGTACTTCCAGATCGACGACATCTGGCAAGGCCGAGGCGATGCCGACGAGCAGGAGTGGCGCGACTGGAGCGTCACCAATGAGGCGATGTTCCCGCACGGCATGAAGTGGCTGGCCGACCAGATCCACGCGAAGGGCATGAAGCCGGGCATCTGGCTCGCCTGCTTTGGCCAGTCCTCCTCCGCTGTCGCGAAGGCATCGCCGAACCTGTGGCTTGTTGACGACAAGGGCCGGTACGTCGACGCCGGCTGGGTCGGCAAGTACCTGTGCGACCCCTCGAACCCGCGCAGTCGCGAGTACCTCCATGCCCTGTTCGACAAGCTGGCGAAGGACTGGGGATACGACTACTTCAAAATCGACGGGCAGCCGCCTACGGTCGCTCTCCTCAAGAAGCACCAGGCAAGCCTGCGTGACCCGTCGATCGCCGGGGACGACGCCTACCGACTGGGGCTGAGGGCGATTCACGACGCCATCGGCCCGGATCGTTTCCTCCTGGGATGCTGGGGAACGCCCTGGGAGGGACTTGACATCATGAATGGTAGCCGCACCGGCGGCGACGTGGCAGCGAACTGGCGCGGATTCCAGCCGGCGCTGGACTGCACCCTCCGTTCGCTGTACACGCATAACATCGCCTGGTACAACGACCCGGACGTGCTGTGCGTCCGGCCCCCGCTGACCCTCGATCAGGCTCGGACCTGGGCGAGCCTCTACGGTCTGACGGGCCAACTCCTCATGGCCAGCGACAAGATGTACGAACTGCCGCCCGACCGGGTTGAGATCCTCAAGCGGGTGTTCCCGCCGGCCGACATCAAGCCGATGTGCCTGTACCCGCAGAAGGGCAAGCCTCGTCTCTGGCACCTCGCTGCGAGGATTCCGGGCATGGGCCTCCGGCGCGATGTGGTCGGGCTCTTCAACTGGGAGGAGCGTGCCCAGACGGTGAAGCTGCGCTTCGCCGACCTCGATCCGTCCCTGGGCGTTGCGCCCGTCGGTGTGTATGACTTCTGGAACAAGCGCTACCTGGGACGCTTCGCGGGCGAGGTCAGCTTCGTGCAGCGACCGACCTCCTGCGACGTCCTGTCCGTAGTGCCCCTCGCAAGGCGCCCGCAGCTCCTCTCGACCTCGCGGCATATCACCCAGGGCGCCGTGGACCTGGCCCAGGTGGACTGGGAACCTGCGAACCGGGCCTGGTCTGGGGTTTCCCACTGTGTCGCGGGTGATCCCTACGCCCTCACCTTCCTGCTCGATGGACTGGAGGGCTCCTGGACCGTGTCGCGAGCCAACACCTCCGGCCCGGCGCCGGAGATCACCCGCGAGGCGCCTATCGCAAAGGTGACCTTCCGACCCGAGAAGAGCGGTGACGTGGTCTGGCGCGTCGAGTTCCTTCCAGCACCGCCGCAGACGCCCCACTACCTGGGGCAGGTCACGGGCCTGGTCGCAACCAGCGACAACTGGCGCAGCATCACGGTGACCTGGGAGCCCGTGCCCGAGGCCGTTGCGTACCGGCTGACGCGTGACGGCGAGCCGCTCGGCCTGGTCCTCGGAACCGAGTTTCAGGACAGCAACCTCAAGCCCGCCGGCGAGCATGTCTACAGTGTGCGTGCCTGTGGGCTGCAGGGGCAGCTCGGACCGGTCTCGGCTGAGATCAAGGCACGAACTCTCGACCAGCCCGCCAGGCCGGGGAAGCCGAGTGTCTACCTCACCGACCTCAAGCCGGTGTCCGTGAAGCAGGGCTGGGGACAGATGCGGCTCAACAAGAGCGTCGATGGGAACGCGCTGCGCATCGGCGACGAGACCTTCTCACGTGGAATCGGCACCCACGCAGTGTCGGAAATCGTGTACGACATCGCAGGTCTGAGTGCGAGGCGCTTCGTCGCACTGGTCGGCATTGACCGCGAGATCGGTGAGCCGCAAGGCTCCTGCGCCTTCCAGGTCTTCATCGACGGGAAGCGGCGTTTCGACAGTGGGGTGTTGACCCTGGCGGACGGCGTGCTCGGGGTCGACGTCGATGTGACTGGAGCAAAGCAGGTCAGGCTTGTCGTCACCGACGGCGGCGACGGCATCAACTATGACCATGCGGACTGGGCGGAGGCGGGGTTCGTCAAGTAGCGGGTCGCAGACCTCAACCGAGAGCCCTACCGACTGCGTAGGGGCAAACCGGGGTGAATCATGTTTTGGCAGATTGTATGGTGGATCGTGATAGGTGGGATCGTCGGGTGGGCAGTCAGCCTCGTTCTCGGCCGTGACTTCGAGGGCGGCTGCCTAACTTACGTTGTCGTGGGTGTCATCACCATGGTCGTTCTGGGCCTGCTATTCCGACTCCTGTGGGTCCTGTTGCTCATCGGTATGGTCTTCGTCGTTGCCGCCTGGATTCTCGAGAAACTGCGCATGACTTAGGGTGAGTGAGGATGCAAATCCCGGATATGGCGACGTGGGTGGTGGTTGGTGCCCTGGCCGGCGTCGTCGTGAACCTGCTGACCGGGGGCAAGCTCAAGGGCGGGTGCGTCGGTGTGGTGCTGGTCGGTATGATCGGCGCAGTGCTCGGAGGGGTCGTGTTCGGGTTCCTGGGTGGTGAACCGGTCTCAGGCGTAAATCTGTACAGCGTGGTCGTCGCCGTGGCCGGGTCTCTGCTCCTGCTGTGGGTCGTCGGGAAGGCCACACGGCCCTGAGAGCGGACACTTGGTCATTGCCGCGGTGACGTGGACACTGTCGGTAGAACCAGAACCGGCACCATCCCCTTGTGGGTGATGGTGCCGGTTCCTTTTCGGCTTCCTGATGGGCTTGCGGTCTCCTGCCCCTAGCGAGTCTCGAACACGTAGGGACGGCTCCGGACGATGAAGCGTTGGCTGGTACCGTCGGCGAACTGAAGCTCACCGACAGCCGCCACTCGGATTGCGCCCTCGGTGCGGGGTACGTCCAGCGACAGCTTCTGGCCCACGGCCGGGAGGTCACCAAGTCGGGCGAGAGTCACGCCGGACAGATCCTGCAGCTCCACGGCACCTCGAGCTCCGGTGGCGGGCTGCCGATGGTTGCCCAGCGATGCCAGTGTGCACTCGACCGGGAGCGTCTCGGCGGTGACCTTCACCATCGCCTCGTTGTCATCGAGCGGTGTTGCGAAGCGGACGATCGGACCATCATGGGGCAGGAGGGCCTTCTGCGAGGTGACGCCCTGCGCCAGCTTCGGCAGACAGGCCTCGGCCAGTGGCCGGCCCATGTTGAAGATGATGATCCCGTCACTGCCCTGGGCACGGGAGATCTCGATCTGCCCCAGGGTCTGCTCGTCTGAAATGCGGAAGTGGCCGACGCCGCTGTACAGCGGCACAGCGCAACCCACCAACCCGACCTGACGCGCTACGGAGTTGCGGAAGGCCGTGTCACTGGTTTCATAGTCCATCGGGCAGACGAAATCCAGCCACCCCTGCTTGCACCACATCACCCAGTCCTGTCCGACGCTGTCCTTGCAGCCGGGGTAGCTCGAGAACACGGCCGCCGAGATCCTGAGGTAGGGCTTGATCTGGTGTGCCTGCTCGGAGGTGGCCTTCACCAGACGGGTGATCTGGTCGCAGCGCCATTGCCGGTACTGTGCGCGCAAAGCGCCCGAGTAGCAGTCCCTGGGCCAGTCCGCGACCTTGGCCCCGAGGAACTTCTCGAAGCGTTCGCGGCAGCCATCGCAATAGCACTTGTCGCCATCCGGGTAGCGGATGTAGTCGAAGTGGACGCCGTCCACGTCGTAGTTGCGGACGACCTCAAGCATGGTGTCGAGCTCAAGCTGGAAGTTGCGCGGGTCGGACGGACAGAGCCAGGAGTACTCCTCTCCCTTGTAGTCCTTCTGCAGCCGCCCCTCGGCCCGCATCTGGTCCACGAAGGACTTCGGCGCCGTGGACAGGTTCCAGTTGACCTTCCAGGGGTGAACCTGAATGCCGTACCTCTTGCCCGCCTCGACACACTGGGCGATCTGATCGCCCCGGCTGTCGAAGGTCGTGGAGTGCGGCAGCAGCTTGCTGTCGTAATGGGCGACGCCGCCCCACCACATGTTCGGCACCACGGCGTTGAAGTTGCCCGCGGACAGACGCTGCATGGCGTCGTCCCAGGTGCCGCAGTCGCCCGTTCCGGAGTGGTTCCACACCGCGCGGAACTCGCCGTCCCGTGAGCGGTGGCACAGCACGTAACCCTCAAGCAGCGCGGCTCGCGCGGCGCCTGCAGCAACAAGGGCCTCAGGATAGCGCTTCTCCTGCACTAGCTGTGTCGCCCTAGCCCGGGCGTCGCGGGCGTCGGCCAGCTTCTGTGCCACGGTCTGGGCCTTCGGTATCCCGGTGCCGTTGCGAACCAGGTAGTCCTCCGCAGCCGCAAGGGTCGTGAAGGGACCCACGCCCTTCGCACCTGTCAGCGCGGTCTGCGCCGCTTCCTCCCACGCACCCGGCACGAAGTGCCCGACGACCGCCAGCAGGAACTGGCCCTTGGCCTGACCATCGCCGCCGGTGAGGATGTGGCCCAGGTAAGCGCCGTTCTCATTCACACACACGGCGGGGCCACTGCTGGTGCCGTCGGGCGCCTGCCAGTCACCAAGGACCTTCGTGTTGGCGTCCGCCGGGCGGAAGCTCTGAATGTTCCAGGAATCCTGCACGACCATCGCAGGCAGTCCCGGCAGGGCCTTTTGGTCGAAGACGATGCGCGCGAACTGCCCGTCGGTCGTGTGCCCCTTGTAGGTCACGTCGGCCATGCCCAGGAGTGCTGCGATCCGGGGCGGGATCGAGTAGCAGAACATGATCTTGCCGCCTGCCCGGACGTACTCCTCGACGGCGCTTGCGGTAGCTTCGTCCATCGCCGGGCTGTAGACGAAGATCGCCATCTTGTGACCCGTCAGGGCGCCGGCGGCGACATCCTGGTCGGTGAGGACACTGACGGGCACTCCGACCTCGGAGAGGAAGTCTGAGACCCGCTCGGCGGTCTCGGAGGCAGTCCGGCTCTCGGTCCCCGCACCTGAGGCGGCCACGAGCGCAAGGTCCTCGCTGCGGGCCTGCAGGTTGTCAACTGCGCAATAGGTGTCCTTCTCAGTCCCTCGCCAAGCGCAGATGCGCACGCCGTCCACCTTGGACCAGCCGGCAGGACTGCCCTCCGTGCGGAAGGTGCCCTTCCCAATCACTACACGCCGCCAGCCCTTCTCCGGGCCGAACCCAGCAGCATACCATCCCTCTCCTGAGCGGAAGTAGATGGTGCAGCCGTTCACCGGGGC